>NZ_JBFRPJ010000025.1:0-13580 GCF_041471945.1 Vibrio sp. 10N.261.51.A4 | reverse complement strand
CACATTTCAGGACGGGACAAAAAGACAAAAAAAGCCCCGCATTTTCATGCGGGGCTTTCTGTATGCATCAACCCATTGAAGGGCGAGACAATGTATTCAAGATTAAGCTAGAAGCTCTTTCGCTGTGTTTACTACGTTTTCAGTAGTGAAACCGAACATCTTGAATAGCTCACCTGCAGGTGCAGATTCGCCAAACGTTGTCATACCGATGATCTTGCCACCGAAACCAACGTACTTGTACCAGAAGTCAGCGATGCCAGCTTCTACAGCGATACGTGCCGTTACGTCAGATGGAAGTACAGACTCACGGTACTGCGCGTCTTGTTTGTCGAACGCGTCGGTTGCAGGCATAGAAACTACGCGTACTTTCTTACCTTCAGCCGTTAGCTCAGCAGCAGCGTTAACCGCTAGCTCAACTTCAGAACCCGTTGCGATAAGGATAAGCTCTGGCTTGCCTTCACAATCTTTCAGGATGTAACCACCCTTAGCGATGTTTGCTACTTGCTCAGCGTCACGATCTTGTTGTGCAAGGTTTTGACGAGAGAAGATAAGTGCAGAAGGACCATCTTTACGCTCGATTGCTAGTTTCCAAGCAACAGCAGACTCAACTTGGTCACATGGACGCCATGTGCTCATGTTTGGAGTTAGACGTAGAGAAGCGATCTGCTCAACTGGTTGGTGAGTTGGACCATCTTCGCCAAGACCGATAGAGTCATGCGTGTAAACTTGGATGTTCTGAGTTTTCATCAGAGCAGCCATACGCATAGCGTTACGCGCGTATTCCATGAACATTAGGAACGTTGCGCCGTATGGTACGAAACCACCGTGTAGAGCGATACCGTTCATGATAGCCGTCATACCGAATTCACGTACACCGTAATGGATGTAGTTACCAGAGAAGTCGTTCGCTTCAAGAGACTTAGAACCAGACCACATAGTTAGGTTAGAAGGCGCAAGGTCAGCAGAGCCGCCCATGAATTCTGGTAGCATAGCACCGAACGCTTCTAGAGCATTTTGAGATGCTTTACGTGATGCGATGTTTGCTGGGTTAGCTTGAAGATCAGCGATGATTGCCGATGCTTTCTCTTCCCACTCAGCTGGTAGGTCACCGTTTACGCGGCGTTTGAATTCAGCTGCCAGCTCAGGGTATGCTGCTTCATAAGCTGCAAGTTTCTCGTTCCACGCTGCTTCCTTAGCTGCGCCTGCTTCTTTCGCATCCCACTCTGAGTAAACTTCCGACGGAATTTCAAAAGGACCGTGCTCCCAACCTAATTCTTTACGTGTTGCTGCAATTTCTTCAGCGCCTAGTGGAGCACCGTGACAGTCGTGCGTACCTGCTTTGTTTGGAGAACCAAAGCCAATCACTGTTTTAGTGCAGATTAGAGTAGGGCGAGGGTCTGCTTTAGCCGCTTCAATCGCTGCGTTGATAGCGTCAGAATCGTGACCATCTACCGCTGGGATTACGTGCCAGCCGTAAGCTTCGAAACGCTTAGGTGTATCGTCAGAGAACCAACCTTCAACTTCGCCATCGATAGAGATACCGTTGTCATCCCAGAAAGCAACCAGCTTACCAAGACCAAGCGTACCTGCTAGAGAACATGCTTCGTGAGAAATACCTTCCATCAGACAGCCATCACCCATGAATGCATAAGTGTAGTGGTCTACGATGTCGTGGCCTTCTTTGTTGAACTGAGCAGCTAGCGCTTTCTCAGCCATAGCCATACCAACAGCGTTAGTAATGCCTTGACCTAGAGGACCAGTCGTTGTTTCGATGCCTGGTGCGTAGCCGTACTCTGGGTGACCTGGAGTCTTAGAGTGCAGTTGACGGAAGTTCTTAAGATCTTCAATTGAAAGCTCGTAACCTGCTAGGTGCAGCAGAGAGTAAATCAGCATTGAGCCGTGGCCGTTAGACAGGATAAAACGGTCGCGGTCAGCCCACTCTGGGTTTGCTGGGTTGTGGTTTAAGTGAGAACGCCAAAGTACTTCAGCGATGTCAGCCATACCCATAGGTGCGCCTGGGTGACCAGAGTTTGCTTGTTGTACGCCGTCCATGCTTAGAGCACGAATAGCGTTAGCTAGATGTTTGCGATTCATAAGAACTTCCGAATAAAAATTAAGAAAAACAAAATTGATAAAATTAGGGGAACTGAACGTTCCCCTATTTGAATTTGGTAAGAGTGATTACAGCTTAGCTGCGATCATGTCTTCTAGTTTGCCTTGGTCAACGGCGAAGTTGCGGATGCCTTCAGCCAGTTTCTCAACAGCCATTGCATCTTGGTTGTGGTCCCATAGGAACTCAGCGTGAGTCATCGCTGCTGGACGCTCTTTAGTACCGTTAGAGTCGATAAGCTTCTCTAATACTTCGCCTTCTGCTGCTTCTAGGTCTGCTAGAAGTTGCGGAGCGATAGTTAGACGGTCACAACCAGCAAGTTCAAGGATCTCGCCGATGTTACGGAAGCTTGCGCCCATAACAACAGTTTTGTAGCCGTGGTCTTTGTAGTAGTTGTAGATATCAGAAACAGAGATTACACCTGGATCTTCTGAAGCTTCGAAATCACGACCTTCTTTCGCTTTGTACCAGTCCATGATGCGACCAACGAAAGGAGAGATTAGGAATACGCCAGCTTCAGCACAAGCACGAGCTTGAGCGAAAGAGAATAGAAGCGTTAGGTTACAGTTGATGCCTTCTTTCTCTAGGATTTCAGCAGCACGGATGCCTTCCCAAGTAGAAGCCAGTTTGATAAGGATGCGGTCGTTAGTGATACCAGCGTCGTTGTACATTTTGATAAGTTGACGAGCTTTAGCAACGCTGCCTTCCATGTCGTAAGAAAGACGAGCATCTACTTCAGTAGAGATACGGCCAGGTACAACTTTTAGGATTTCTTTACCGATGTTCACGTTAAGCATGTCGCAAGTATCTTGAACTTGCTGTGCTTTATCACCGCTTTGCGCTTTTGCGTATTCGATAGAAGCATCGATTAGAGGAGCGTACTCAGCAATTTGAGCAGCTTTAAGAATTAGAGATGGGTTAGTTGTTGCATCTTCAGGAGTGTACTTGCTGATAGCTTCGATATCGCCAGTGTCAGCTACAACAGTTGTTAGTTTACGAAGTTGCTCTAATTTATTGCTCATTTTGATCATCCTATGTATCGCATAACACCTCATTAATGGGAGAGGTGTGGGCATTTGCAAGCTAACTAATGAAGTTCTCAATGGTTGTACCAGTGAGCCAAACTTACATTAATTTAAATTTTTCTCCGAACGAACATTTGCACAGAACATTTGATCGCTCGATGAGTAAATGATGTAGCCATATTTATCCGATCTAGCCCCAAAGTCAACGGTAAATAGTACTGTATGGTGACTTCAGTCAAATATATTTCGCTCTAGTAATCATGGGCTATGCAAGCAAACGTTTAACGAGCAAAGTGAGGTGAATTAATCAACAACAAAACCATGGTTATGACTATGAGCAAATGTACCTTGCTGTTACATATGTTCGGGGTGTAAACTTGTGTATCACTTGCTTAAGCATCGAACATTTGTTCTTCAAGCAGGTAAAATAATTGTTAAATATTGGTTGAGTGGTATATGAGTAAGAATATCCAAGATGTTTCCGAAGAAAACACTGATCTCCTCACTGAAGTAGCGGTTGCTTATTATCAAGATGGTGCCACGCAAGAAGAGATATCTAAAAAGTACTCTATCTCCCGTGCAAAGGTTGGTCGAATGCTCAAGCAAGCCCGAGATGAGGGCATTGTTGAGATCACCGTGAAATATCACCCCGTCTTTAGTGCGAAGATCGAGCAACGTTTGATCGAACGATTTGGTGTAAAGCGTGCTCTTGTAGCACTAGACCAACCAAATGAAGAGAAGCAGCGATTACAGGTTGCTGGTTTAGTGTCTAACTATCTTACCAGTACACTGAAAAACGGTATGGTGGTGACAGTAGGACAAGGGCGAAACGTATCGTCTGTTGCTCACCACACTGGCGTAATTACGCCACGAGACTGCAAATTCGTGTGTGGTATCGGCGGTATTCACCCAAGAGGCGGTATGTTTAATGCCGACCATATATGCAGGCAGCTAGCCAAAAAGTACGGTGGATCTTCTGAAACCTTATACGCGCCGGCTTATGCCGAGAATAAAGCGCAAAAAACCGCATTTATGGAAAACAGCACCGTTAAGCAGACACTCGATCTCGCTCGAAAAGCCGATGTTGCATTAGTCGGTATCGGTGATATGAGTGAAAACAGCTATATGGTCGACTTAGGTTGGTTTACCGCAGGTGAGGTCGTTCAATCTCGTTTATTGCAAGGAGTCGTCGGTGACTTTGCGGGTTATGACTTTTTCGATGTTCACGGTAAAACAGCAAACACAGTAATGAGTGACCGTGTGATTGGTTTGGCCTTGGAAGAATTTCGCCCAATAGCGGAAGTCATTGCCATTGCAGCGGAGAACAGTAAGCCATTAGCTCTATTAGGCGCACTAAGAACCGGTGTGGTCGATGTGATAGCGACCAGCGTAAGTAATGCTTTGACGGTACTTAACTTGGACGAACAACTTAGCGTGAATAAACCAAACAGCAGTGAATCGTAAGATACTTAAGCTTCGTTGAATTCACTATTTGAGTAATCATGGAAATTCCCCTGATGAAACCAGTGCAATAAGGGGGATAACTATTAGACATGACTCGAATAGTGAATTTGTTCAGCGGTTGAAAGAATTATCACTCTTTAATGTTAAGCCACACTAAAGGAGATAATTATGAAACTGTCATTTATCACACGCGCTATTTCTAGCAACAGTGACCAATCAAGTTCTATCTTTAAATCTAATTCCGTCATTGCGCTTAGCTTAATCACCACGGCTTGTATGCTCACACCTGAGGCACATGCCGATGATAAAGTCGTCGCAGGGTATTTTGCGGATTGGCAATATCTGAATAAAGACAACCCTTATACCGTTGACGACATACCTGCAGACAAGCTCTCACATATTATTTACGCCTTCTTGAGCATGTGTGGTCCTCATAGCGGTGCTGGTGAGCCCGTCCAAAAACAAATTCAGCAGCAATGTGCAGACAAACAACCATATACCGCGATTATTGTGGATAAAGAAGCTGCGTTAGAAGTCGATTTCGGAGACGTGGGTGTTGATGTCGCCTATAAAGGTCACTTTGCCCAGTTAGCTCAACTGAAGGCCGACAATCAAAATATCAAAATTTTGCCCTCATTTGGAGGGTGGACAATGTCTGAACCTTTCCATGCGATGGCGAAAGATCCTCAAGCCATTGCGCACTTTTCAAAAACTGCTGTTGAATTGATCCAAAAATACGACTTCTTTGATGGTATTGATCTTGATTGGGAATACCCAGGAGGCGGCGGCTTAACCACTTCGCCTTGGAACCCAGAGACGAAACTAACGGATGAGCAAAAAGCGCTAGAGCGTGAAGCTTTTACTCTTTTAGTAAAAACAATCAGAAGTGATTTGGACGCTCTATCAAAGACGACTCAAAGAGATTATGAGCTTTCAACGGCTGTCGGTGTTGGCGCTAAGGCTGCCCAAATTGATTGGAACGCAGCTAGCCCATATTTGACGAACATGTTTGCGATGACGTATGACTTCCTCGGAGGCTGGGGAACTCAAACAGGTCACACAACAAACTTACATGCCACAGAGCGCAGTTGGTGGGGAATGGGAGCTGATGTCTTCATTAATCAGATGATAGAGCAAGGTATTCCTAGCGAGAAGCTCGTGATCGGGGCGGCTTTTTATGGTCGAGGCTGGCAAGGGACAAAAGACTTTGCTGGAGAGCTGCCTAAAGGTGACCTAGTTTCTGAACAAGGGGCGCAGTTTGGTACCGGTGAAAACGGTTACTTCATGTTTTGGGATCTTATGAATAACTACAGCAGTAAACAAGGTTATGAGTATAAGTATGATGAGCAAGCTCAAGCACCTTATTTGTGGAACCCAGATAAAAAAGTATTCATATCTTTTGAAGATCAGCGTTCTATTAAAGCAAAGGCAGAATGGGCGAAGAAATCAGACCTAGGCGGCATTTTTACTTGGGAATTATCAGGAGATCCTTCCGGGCAGTTGATCGATGTTATGCATAGTGAAATGAATAAATAACTGAACAGAAAATACCTAGAAAATAAGGTAGGTGTTTAGCCGCCTACCTTATTTAGCTCGTCTATTTAACTCACGTTCTTAAACAGAACATTCCGCGTGCTCGGTCACTTTCTTGTTTAGGTGAGTAGCCAGCTCATCATAAGGAATAGGGCGAGAGAAGTAATAGCCTTGCATTAAGTCACATCCACATGCCTTTAGAATTGCGAAGTGTTCGTTTGATTCTACGCCTTCTGCTAATACCACCATGCCGAAGTTCTTACCGATTGCGATGATGTTTTGCACCATGGTGAGTGACTGCTGATCGACAGCAATGTTCTCAATAAAGCTCTTATCGATTTTAAGTTCATCGATAGGCAGTGCTTTCAACATACTTAGTGATGAATAACCTGTCCCGAAATCATCTAAAGAGATCTTTATATTCTTCTCTTTGAGGGCTTCAAAAGTCGGTTTCACCAAAGTCACATCTTCAATGAACAAGCTCTCGGTAATTTCTAGCGTTAAACAGCTAGGAGAGAGTTGATACTTTTCTAGTGTCGCGAACAAGTGCTCAGAGAAGGATTGATGAGAAAACTGACGCACTGATATGTTGATCGACAGCCCGATTTTTTGTTCTGTTGTTCGGTGCAAGTGGGCGATCTGCATAATGCTGGACTCAATAATAAAAGTCCCCAGTTTTTGCATTAAACCCGTGTTCTCTGCTATCGGTATAAAGACATCTGGCGGAACAAAACCCAATTCCTCATCAATCCAGCGCACGAGTGCTTCTACACCATGAATACTTTCATTTGCACGAACCAGCGGTTGGAAAACCATGAACAGCGTTTGTTTCTCGATAGCGATGCGTAGCCTTTGTTCTACTTTCATTTTGTAGAGATGAGCATCTTGCATTTCCGTTGTGAAAATACTGTACGAGTTTTGCTGCTGTTTCGCTTTGTACATTGAAATATCGGCAGAACGTAACAGGCTATCCAGATCTTTTCCGTGTTCTGGGAAACGCGCTACGCCGATGCTGCAACCTAACAAAAACTGAGCGCTTTCAACTTCATAAGGTTGAGAAAGCACTTCAATAATGCGCTTGGCGAGTCGTTTAATTTCAGCTTCATTCGACAAGGGCGTCAAGAACAAAAACTCATCACTGGATTCACGTACCAATAGGCTGAGGCGAGATCGGAACCTCATCAAACGCAAAGCGATCTGTTTGAGAACCTTATCTCCAAAGTCATGCCCGTGGGTGTCATTGACGCATTTAAAGTTATCGATATCGATAAACAACAGCGAAAACGGCTCTGACTCATCGTCAATCCATTTACCAATGTTTCTACGCATGTACAAACGGTTTGGCAGAGAGGTTAAAGGGTCATGGTTCGCCTGATAAATGAGTTGGCTACGAGTCCGTTGTTCATTCTTGGCAATCGACTTAACCAAAAAGTAGAAACCAAACTGAAGAAAAATAAAGGCAACGAAAAGAATGCTGAACTCTTGTATGAATATACTATCGACGTGAGTTAGATCCGTACGTCCTACCACCCATAATTTGTAGTTTGGGATGTATTTCGCGCTCATCAAAGAGTGGTACTCTTCATCGTCGACGACAAAAGAATAGGTTTCTTGCCCATTCATCGCTTCTTGTACGCTAATTCCGAAGTGGTCGGTAAAGATACTTGCAATACGCTGTATGACATCTTTGCCGACTGGAGAGGAATAGGCACTCTCAGATTCAATATCACTTGAATAAAACTGGCGATAGCTGTCTTTTCTGATCAGGCTTAGTGTATTGAAACTTCCGGCGTGAGCATTATTTTCAAATACGATCGTTGCGTCTAATCGTAGCCCTGCGGTCATTACTGCATCGGTTTTCTTGCCATCGATTGAAATGGATTTTCTCAGCGGGATGACTAAGCTATTCAACGAATCTTGAAAATAGGTACGGCCAAGCACCATGCTACTGCTTGATAGGGCATCTAGGAAGGAGCCTCTGGTTGGCGCGTATTGCAGCAAGTTCCTTTGATTCGCAAGTTCGAGATTTGAGCTAATCGAGAGGTAATCACCGTCGGTGTTCAACAAGCCAAACGCTGCTATCGCAGGGTGGGTCTCAAGTAGCTTGTCTAATATTGGCCTAATCTGGATAGATGCAGTACGTGTGAAATCAGACTGTTGAGCCAGTTGATGGCCAACCACTTCTAACAAGGCTTCTTGACTGGTCAGCAGCGAGTTGACGGAGCTAGAAAAAAGCTCAACCTGAATGTGTTGCTGCTCTATGAAGTCGTCTCTGTTTGCTTTCCAGTTTGTTATTCCCAACGCGGCGAAAAGTATCAGGGTCAGTAGTACGACAAACGCGTACAGCGACCAGATATTTTGCTTAAATAGAGCCATGAGGTGCCTTTGTTGGTTACTACTTTTAACAGACTGCAAGTGACAAACTATTGGGTTGTCAGCGCGATTCATGCAACGAAAAATACAAACATCAATGATGAAAGTATTAATGATTAAATAGTGTAACGACTACGAGCAGAGATTCTTGAGTGAAAAATTAGTATTCATAACGTCGATAACGATTAGTTTATGATTAATCACGAATTATGGTTAGCAAGTTGATGTGGGTTACAAATCAAACGGCGTGAATCGAGTCTTGGTCTCAAATGAACATAGCGTTAACTGCGACATAGAGGCTTACTTCATGAGACGTGGAGCCATCATTATCAGTAAGCTCTTTATGCATGCGCAGTATATTCTAATAGTTGCATTAAGCGAAGTTGAATTACTTTTTAGTCACGGCGATAGGGAGTTTGTCGTTAGCACCCCATTCCGTCCATGAACCATCGTAAACACCCATTTCACCGTTATAGCCAGCGAGTTTAGCGGCTAATAATATGATGCAAGCTGTTACGCCAGAGCCACAGCTAAAGAACATAGGTTGAGAAGGCGTTAATTCTAGCGTTGAAAAGATATCAATAAGCTCTTCTTGGGACTTTAACTTGCCGTTTTTGAGTACTTGGGCAAATGGTAGGCAAATAGAATTCGGTATATGGCCACTACGCAAGCCTTCACGTGGTTCAGGAACTTCTGAATCGAAACGAGCTTGAGAACGAGCATCTACAATGTTTGCGCTCTTGTCAGTTGAGTAACCTTCAATCTGCTGAGCACTGACAAAGTAGTTGTCTTGAATATGGCCTTCAAAATTGCCCGCTTTTACTTCGGTGCGATAGTCAGTCTCGGTCGCGTAACCGGCTTCGATCCAAGCTGGCAAACCGCCATCTAAGATGAATACGTCGTTGTGTCCCATTGCCATAAACATCCACCACGCACGAGGAGAAGCGAAGGTTCCGGAGTTATCGTAAACCACAATCGTACTGTCTTGATTGATGCCAATTTCTTTTGCGCGAGTGTTGAAGTGTTTTTCGCTCGGAAACATGTGAGGAAGCAGAGTGTGCTTGTTACAAAAGTCTTTGTCGTAGTCAAAACGAATAGCACCAGGAATCATTTGTCCTTTGATCTTTTCTGACTCGCTTGGAATTTGAAACTCGATGCTGGCGTCGAGGATGATGATATTGTCTTCTGCTAGCAAACGTTGTTGAAGTTGTTGTGGTGAGATGAGTGGCTGATTCATTATTGTTATATCCATTCTTGTTGTTTTAGCGAATACAGTGGTAGAGCGATTACTGTTGCTTTTGCGAATACAGTTGCTTTACGAATACCGTTGTTGCATCGATGGCTACTGTGCAGCTCGACAGTGGATGAACTGATAACTGCTTTGTCCGGTTATTTGATTGTTTAATGTATCAAGCGCGACCACAGAATCAATAGGGCAGTCTGTGGTAGGAGCAATAGAGAGCCGAAATACGTCATTATCTTTTGTCTGAACCGTCAGATAACGCCTGTGCCCATCTAAGGATTGAGTAAGCGTGTTCGAAATTACTTTGGCTTGAATACGTTGCCCCGTCTCTGATGTTAGCGGGAAATAGGCAAGGGCAACTAACACGCCTACGCCACACATTAAGATAAATAGACCTATTTTTAACTGTTTCATGAGAGTAAGTCTTTGAAGGTTATGTTGAAAATATAAGTGAGGTTGGTGGTAAAGTGAATGCTACTCGCTAAGAAAGCTGAATTAACTGCTCTTCGACGAAAATAAAAAAGTGAGCATTTCTGCTCACTTCCTACTTACAAACAATCCATTTTGACTCTGTTTCGTCAGAGATCTCGCTAACGACAAGTTACCTGCTGTTAAACAATTTACTGCCAGACAATCTGAGAGTCGCCGCTAGAAACCACTTGTTGTAATGGAGGTTGACCATCGTAAAACCAAATCTCTATCAAGAGTGCGTCATGGTTTACTGGTGCTGCAAAGTTGGAGGCGAACACACCGTTATCTAGTGGGCCCGCAATGACCTTGCTGGAGTAATCCGGCTTCAAGGTTGAGTCATCTCTTGTACTAAAGCGGCTATAAACGGTCACAAAAGAACGGTCTGTCGACATGCTGCTGATGTCAATGTTGAGATCAAACTGTTCAACAGAGTTGTAGTCAAAGCCGTCAGGTACCACTAAATCACTCATCGTATAGCTTTGCGCTGCTACCGCACCTGTCACGGGAGACGGCGATGGTGTTGCTGTTACCGGAGTCGTTGCTGTTACCGGATTCGACGGAGTTGCAGGTGTCGAGGGTGTAGATGGTGATGCCGTAGATGTACTTCCGCCCCCACCGCCGCCGCCTCCACAGCCGGCTAATACTAATGGCGCTGCAGCTAAAATAACGGCTAGTGACTTCTTCATGTTCCAAGTGCTTTGTACAGACATACGTTCTTCCTCAGAGAGATTGCGGCTTGAATCAGCGCAATGATTGTCTCGATATTGTTTAGTGTGAATAGTCATAACGTCTCTCCTTATGGTTCGTAACGTTGGTTGTCTGCAGGTGATTGGTACCATGTTTGGTTCGTGTCACCGCCGGATTCTGCGTATTCTTTAAACTCTGGGTAAGCGGTAACAATATCGACGTACTCTAGAGGCCACTCCCATTCGTCATCCGAAGTTACTATGAGAGCCCAAGGGTGGTTTTCTGCTGTTTTGAAGTATTTACCTGTTGATGGATTACTGTCATCGACGCCTAATCCAGCTTCAAAGAGGTTAGTGGTATCAAATGCCTCGGTTGGAGCTTGGTCTGGCAAGTGAACCTCCCAGCTGCGCCCTGGATGTAGAGGTAGGTTTTCACCGTGATAATACCCAGGCGTTGCAAAAATGAACGGGTCGTAAGGCATATCGGTCCAACTGCCAGTACTCACACCGTCACCGGCTAAAGTAATACCAATTTGGAATGAGAACTGCTCATCCTCTTTACATCCATTACTGGTGCGGTAGAAGGTACAGCCAGTGCTGATTTTTTCTGTCAGGTCATTGGCGATAACAAAGATTGCTTCGCTACGTCCATCTTCTAGGTCAAGGTCAGTGAATACACCGTTGTGTTTCATGTAAGAGCTACCACTACTCACCAAGCTCGGGTCTAGGTTAGGAAGTCGAACAGCAAAACCATTTCTGTACGTTGCCCCGACAGCAGCTAGGCGGCCGTCGATAGTGGACTTAACGACTTTTCCATCTTTAAGGATCTCAGTAATGCGATACATAAGAACAGCATCGTTCATGTCGTAGTCGGCTTTATAAGGCCAGTTATCTTCGTACGCGAGCGTTGCGTAGCCAGAAGCACTTGGGAAGTAACGAGCGGTGGCGCCATCGTTAAGGACATCGACTTGAATATCGACCACCTCACCAGAGGTTGAACCGCCAAAGTAACTTAGGTTGGTTTGTTGACTGAATCTAAATCTAGCCCACGTAGTACCGGTTAGTGCGTTGATGTCGACATTTAGGAATAGATCGTTTTCACCAGCATCGAGCGCGTAATCTGTAAACACTTGCTCGTTGGCGCCATCGAAGCTGCCATCTTGGTTCCAGTCTATCCAAGCTGAAAGGTAACCGGTTGTTGAAGCTTCAATTACTACTTTTGAATCAAGCCCTGCTTCAAGTGCGGTAACAAAACCGATACCACCGTTTGCCCACTCATCATCAATACCCACGCTTTCATCCGATTGCGGTGTTACGTAGCCGTCAAGATCGGCGTCGGGCGCGTCTGTACCTAACCAAGTCACGCCATCTAGTTCATGTCGAGGACCGTTACTTGCTAATAACGTTAGATAGGTATCTGGAGCGTCACCGAAGTCGATGTTGGAATCTTCATCTACGACAGGCGCATTCGCACAGCGAGCACCATCATTTTGATTCGAAGAAGGGCCATTCGATACGAACTCTACAGCAGGAACGACACCTGCAGCGATGTTTGCAGCGTTATCTGGGGATAGGTTGATACGGTAGATCTTACCGTCTTGATTTCGAGATACGTAATAGTAGCCGTTTACATCAAAATAACCTGCGCCAAACGTCCCTGTTTCTCCGGTATCACCAATATAGGTTTCTGCACCTGTAGTTGGGTTGAAGCTGTACAAGCCACCCGAGTTATTGTCGATACCATATAAAGAGCCATCACTTGGATGGAAAGCAAAATCAGTCAGTTTTACAGTTGCAGGGCTGCCTGCGATTTTGTTGACCGTGACGGTCGCATTCGGATCAGAGTCTAAAGGAGAGAGGTCAACAGTAAATAGTCCCTTACCTGTACGATACAAGTAGTAAACATGGTCATAGACGTCGCCGACATAGAAAGTGTGATCGGTTGGTAAGCCACTGGTATTGATAACTTCTGCTTGGAAGTCTTGACCAAGACGCACTAAACGTTTGTTGGTGGTGTCATAGCCATAAATATATCTGTCTTGAAAGTCGAAACCGACACCATTGATATTGGCATTCATACCCGTATCGTCTTCTAACAGTGTGGTTGAACCTGTTACTAGGTTTACACCCCAAACTTCAACGGGTTTCGACTGAAAGAGGTATGCTTGACTAGGGCAGGTATCGAATGGCGCTGCGTTGGCGACTAGAGGGGCACTTAATAGCAAACTTAACGTTGTAATTCTCATATCTACATCCTTGTGATGGAAGGTCTAGATATTCAATCAAGTTACGTGCCAGTTTTAAGCATTTGATTTAATGGGTTTTTATTATTTATCGAGTTCAGTTTCCAATTTGAGTGTCAATATGAAAGTGTGCCATCCAAATAGCCAAAGGCCTTTATATTTCTATTTGATTAGAGCTAAGGATACAAGAGCTTAGGCGGTAATTACGAGTGATTGTCTAATAGGCTCTGTATGTATTCACTCGTGAATGGAACAATATCTGAGACCACTTTGGATGCTAAAATGCTTTCAGCGTTAGCTTTTATTCTGACATATCGAAAATGCTTGCCATAAACCTTTACTCCTCCAAACGGTAAACTCTTTCCTTTGTTAATCAATTCACAATCTGAGTTTGATTCATAAAGGGAATACCCCAGGGCAAGATCATGAAAA
>NZ_JBFRPJ010000024.1:0-59296 GCF_041471945.1 Vibrio sp. 10N.261.51.A4 | reverse complement strand
GACGCCATAGTCGTTTGTTATGAATCAGAATTTCTCGACAACTTGAGAAACTCACTACCAATATCATCTGAATAGCATGTTGCAATTTGCATCATTACAATTGCATCCATTGACGGTCTTAACATAAGTAACGCACTCGTCACTTGAAGTAGACTAATTGCAGTCGCATGAGCAGGGTCAGTCATCCCCGAATTACTCTGCCCCACAACTAATATATCTTCTTCACATTCTTCGAGAGCTAAACGATTTCTTAATCCTTTTGAGCCAGCGTGAATATTTTGGCTTGCCCATTTATAGTAAGGACGTAAGTGCTCAAGACCAACGTCTTTTTCAATTGCACCAAAGCCAACACGATTATGCGCAGGAAACAAATAAGCGGCCCATCCGTAGTGTCCTGAGTAACCTTTTCCGTATTTTTTAATTAGGTCATCGTAGACCTTTTTTACTTCTTGTATTTCTGTGTCTGTTGGTGCTTTTGCTTGAAGTCTGCTTTCATATTTCCGGTGCTCTTTCATGGCATCGTAGGAATCCACAACATCATGAAAGTAAAATCTTTCTGCACACTCTTGACCATGTTTAGCGATAAACAATGCAGTAGCACTCACTTCATGCAACGCCCTCCAGCGTGAATGCGCTGCATCAGGGAAACCATTTTTCATTAAGCATAAAATTTCATTTGCGATGTGGCAGGCTCTCGCATGATGACGAACTAAAAGATCAAATACCAAATCTCCTTGTTCCGCTGCTTGATGGCGATGTTCAGAGTTTAAGGTTTCACCTGCTTCAGTACAAATCACGATATGAGTTTCTAGAAGATCAAAGCCTGACTTCCACCTGTCAACGTTCCTATCAGCAAATGAATTGTAGTCATACCTGCGATTTGAAAGCATTTCTGGCATCGAACTGGCCAATGATGCACCTATTGCATCTACGAAATCAGGTGTTATATCTGCTATTAGCATTTCTATATCCAAATCTTTAGCTTTATCTGGATTTTCGGCAATCAAATCTTCAATGAACTTCTCGAATTGTTCTTGAATAGTGCTCATAAGTCTCCCTGATTCATAACAGCTATTAGACTGAAAAATTCTGCATTTAAATACAGAATCATTCTATCTAGTTTCATATGCATATTAATTTACCACGATTAATCACAGCAATTCAGTGACTTAAAACATAGATAGACTCATTGAATGACAAAATGCAGAATATTTCTATATAGTATGAATTTCGCAAAAACCCCGCTCTACTAGATATAAAAACAGTACCTCTGCGCATACTCCAAAAACAAAAAAGCCTGCCATTTATGCGAACATAAATGGCAGGCTTTATACGTTAATTAAATTTGTTTGTGGCTAGCTTACGCGGCTTCGAATGCGAGGGCTTTCTTCTCTACTTGGCGGAAGATCAGCGTTAGTATGCCGTTTACTGCTAAGTAGAATGCGCCGGCGATACCAAACACAGTAAGTGTGTCGTAGGTTTGGCCGTTAATACGCTGAGCGTAACCCATCAAATCCATTATGGTGATGGTGCTTGCCAGTGACGTGCCTTTGAAGACTAGAATCACTTCGTTCGAGTAAGCTGGAACGGCGCGGCGTAGTGCGTATGGCAGTAACACTTTAAGCGTTGCGATTTTGTCCATGCCGAGTGCGCGACATGCTTCCCACTGCCCTGCTGGAATGGCGTTGAATGCGCCTCTGAACAGTAGCGTGCTGTATGCCGCGGTGTTCAAAGCTAATGCTAACATTGCGCAGAACCAAGGTTGGCTTAACCAAGTCCACATGAAGCTTTCACGAATCCAATCGAACTGACCCGGGCCGTAATACACCAAGAAGATTTGAACCAACAATGGTGTGCCAGTGAACAGCGTGATGATGCCACGAGTGAACCAGTGAATCGCCGGTATTCTTAGAATTAGCGTTACCGTCATCAGCAGTGACAAGATACAACCAACAAGCAATGAAGCGCCTGTGAGTTGAAGACTGGTCACTAAGCCTTCAAGCATTTGAGAGAGGTATTGTTGATTCATGCCATTGCCCCTTTGTTACCCAAACCTTGAATAGAGAACTTACCATCAATCACTTTTACCAATCTTTGTGTGATTAAAGTGATGACCAAGTAGATTGCTGCTGCTGTCGCGTACCAAGTAAATGCTTCGTGCGTTGCCGCTGATGTTAGTTGTGCTTGTTTCAGCAAATCTGTTACGCCAATCAGCGAAACTAATGCAGTGTCTTTCAATAACACTAACCATTGGTTGGTTAACCCTGGTAGTGCGTGTCTTACCGCTTGAGGTAACACGATACGAAAGAATGAACGCGATTGAGAGATACCAAGCGCGCTTGCTGCTTCTCTCTGCCCTTTGCTTACTGCTTTCAAAGCACCACGGATGGTTTGTGAAGCGTAAGAAGCAAAGATAAGTGACAGTGCAACAACACCAGATAAGAACGGGCTCACTTCTATGAAGTCGCCAGTGATCATGAACAGAACTTGTGTCGAACCAAAGTAGATAAACAGTACGACCAGAATTTCTGGTAAACCACGAACAATCGTCACAAATGCAGTCGTTGGCCATTTGATTGCAATACGACGAGACATCTCACCACTTGCAAACAAAACTGCTAGAACCAATCCAACCAATAGGCTTACGAACGCAAGCTGAACAGTCATCCAGCTTGCTTCGACGAGCCCTAAAGAGTAACCCGTTAATTCCATAAATTACTTACCGAAGTACTTGTTGAAGATCTTATCGTATTCGCCGTTCGCTTTTACTGCTGCAAGTGCAACGTTAAGCTGGTCTACAAGTTCTTGGTTGCTCTTGTTTACTGCGATGCCAAAGCCGTTACCGAAGTACTCTTGGTTTGTTACTTGGTCGCCAACGTACGTTAGGTTGTCTTCTTTCTTGAACCATTCTGCTACAACGGCTGTGTCACCGAATACAGAATCGATACGACCGTTTTTCATGTCGATGAATGCATCTTGGTAGCTTGAGTAAGGTACCGCTGTTACGCCAGTCATTTGCTCAAGTAGGAAGCTCTGGTGAGTAGAACCGTTTTGAACACCAACACGCTTACCTTCTAGTGCTGCTTGATCTGCGACTTTGCCTTCAAAAGAGATGAATGCTGCAGAGTTATCGTAGTATGCGTTAGAGAAGTTCACTTGTTTAAGACGCGCTTCTGTGATGTCCATTGCCGAGATAGCCGCATCGTAACGTTTGAATTTAAGTGCAGGGATCAAGCTATCGAATGCTTGGTTGTGGAAAGTACACGTTGCTTTCAGCTCTTCACAAAGTGCGTTTGCTAAGTCTACGTCAAAACCCTGAATTTGGTTGTTCTCATCCATGTATTCGAATGGTGCGTACGTTGCTTCCATCGCGAATTTGATTTCTTCTTGAGCTGCTGCGTTAAAAGAAGCAAGGCCGATAAGTGAAGCTAGTAGAATCTTTTTCATTTTGTTACTCCGAATACTGTGTAATAGCGGCCTGTGGCCATTCTTATAATTTGATTGTTTTAATTGATGTTGTGTTTAGCTAGATCTAGTGAGTCAACTTTCTTTTAATAAGTGACTTACTTAATGAGTCAGATACTCGGCAAACTCAGGTGTCTGCGGATTAACGAATGAATCGCTGGTGCCGTGTTCAACGATGTACCCTTTTTCTAGGTACAGAACGTGGCTAGCAATCTTCTTCGCGAAATCGACTTCATGCGTCACGACCACTTGGGTAATGCCCGTTCCGCTCAATTCTTTAATAATGCTCACGACTTGGTTGGTGATCTCAGGATCAAGCGCCGCTGTTGGTTCATCAAACAACAACACATCCGGTTTCATCATCAGCGCACGTGCAATCGCAACACGCTGTTGTTGACCGCCAGACAGTTGAAGTGGCCAAGCGTCTGCTTTGTCGGCAAGTTGAAGTGTCTTTAGGACTTCTTGCGCTTGCTTAATCGCTTTTTGCTTATCCAAACCCGCTACTTTGGTTGGTGCTTCAATCAAGTTTTCCATCACCGTCATGTGTGGCCATAAGTTGTATTGCTGGAACACCATGCCGACTTTACGACGAAGTTTAAGCCCCTGCTTCTCTTGGATTTGGCTTGAAAAATCGAATTGCTCATTCGCAATGTCTAATTCGCCGTTGTCCGCGATTTCAAGCAGGTTCAATACACGCAGTAATGAACTCTTGCCCGCGCCGCTTGGGCCAAGCAATACCAAGGTTTCGCCACTCTCACAGTCGAAACTGATGTCGTGAAGAACTTGGGTATCACCGTATGATTTGTTGATGCTCTTTACTTGAATACTCATGCTACAATACTGCATTAATTGTCATTTGTTGGTTATTCTATTCAATCCGAGGTTTTATGCAAGAAAAATGTATAAAAAACTACTTTGTTGAATTTTTGTAACAAATATTCCACAAAAAACAGTCGCTATAACTGGTCTTACAACCAAAACTTACAAGTCATTGATAAAGCTAATATCGAGATAAATAGCAAACGTTTTGCTATCAATTTATAAATCATCGCACGGTTGCTTGTTTATGTGTGCACTCTCCTATCAACGCTAATTTACTTGCATAAAAATTAGGGTTAAATAGCTTGGTTTCCTATCAAACTGACTGGATCAAAATGCTTAGTTTTCCTTTAAGGTCGTTTCGAATTATTCACTTAGTGTTGATGAAATATTGGAAATTGAGTTTCCTAGGGAGCGTCACAGCGCAATAAATGCTTTAATGGGTTCGATTCTCAACAACAATTACTGCCCAGCGAACAACGCGCAGTACAGGCAATAAGTCATAAAGCAATTAGCCATAAGCAACAAGCAACAAGCCATCTATTTTTAAAGCGACAACACATTAAGGCAGTCATATGCAAAACGATGTCTCTTCTACGCTCGACTCGAACCAGCGACAGACTCAGCGATCGACTCAACAAGCGCCAGAACCCAAACCTGAGAAAAAAAGCCTCAGTATTTTGTTTGAGCTGAGTAAATTCATTCAGCCTTATAAAGGTCGTGTTATTGCTGCGTTGATCGCGTTGATCTTCACAGCGAGCTTAACCCTTTCAGTCGGACACGGTATTCGTCTTCTTATCGACCAAGGCTTCAGCCAACAATCGTTGTCAGACTTAGGCAGCGCGATTCAATTCATCATGGTGGTGGTTGTGCTGATCTCGATTGGCACCTTCTTCCGCTTCTATTTGGTCTCTTCTGTTGGTGAGCGAGTAAGTGCGGATATACGCCTGTCGGTTTTCAATCATGTCGTGACGCTGCATCCAAGTTACTTCGAGACCAATGGCAGTGGCGACATCATGTCGCGCATTACTACGGATACCACTCTGCTTCAAAGCATCATAGGTTCATCGTTCTCTATGGCGATGCGCAGCGCGTTGATGTGTATTGGTGCAATCATCATGCTGTTTGCGACCAATATTAAGCTGACGTTGATTGTATTGGCCTCGGTGCCGTTTATCTTGATTCCGATTCTTGTGTACGGGCGTCGTGTGAGAGCCCTATCTCGCCAAAGCCAAGATTCGATGTCTGATGTGGGTTCTTATGCAGGTGAAGCGATTGAGCACATTAAAACGGTGCAAAGCTACAGCCGAGAAGAGCAAGAGAAAGCGTCATTCGCGGTTGAAGTTGAAAAGGCATATGAGATTGGTCGCCAGCGTGTAAAACAGCGCGCGATTCTTATTTCTGGCGTTATCGTGATTGTATTTAGTGCTATTGCAGGCATGCTTTGGGTTGGCGGCAGTGATGTTATCAACGGCACTATGTCGGCTGGTGACTTAGCGGCGTTTGTGTTCTACGCAATTATGGTTGCTTCATCGTTAGGTACGATTTCTGAAGTGATGGGTGAACTGCAACGCGCGGCAGGTGCGACCGAGCGATTAATCGAGATCCTACAAGTTGAAAGCCATATTGTTGCGCCAGTTGCGAATCCAACTTCGCTTGCTAACGTAACGCCAGAAGTTGCATTTGATGATGTGACCTTCTGTTATCCATCAAGACCGGACCAACCCGCAACAAGCAACCTCACGCTTACTGCCCATGAAGGCAAAGTGTTGGCACTGGTTGGCCCGTCTGGCGCAGGTAAAACTACCCTGTTCGAACTGCTGCAACGTTTCTACGACCCACAAGTGGGTAAGGTCACCTTAGGCGGTGTTGAACTGAATCAGTTTGATCCTAACGAGCTAAGAAAGCAGATGGCATTGGTACCGCAACAACCTGCTCTGTTCAGTAACGATGTGTTCCATAACATTCGCTACGGCAACCCGCAGGCAACAGACGAGCAAGTGATCGAAGCGGCGAAGAAAGCGCACGCACACGAGTTCATTCAAAACCTACCTGATGGCTACAACAGCTTTCTTGGTGAACGTGGTGTAAGGCTTTCTGGTGGGCAGAGACAACGTATTGCTATCGCACGTGCCATCTTGAAAGATCCAAATATTCTATTGTTGGATGAAGCAACCAGCGCACTAGACAGTGAAAGTGAGCATCACGTACAACAAGCGTTAGAAGAGTTAATGCGTGGCAGAACGACGATCATTATCGCCCATCGATTATCAACAATTAAACACGCCGACCAAATTGCGGTGCTCGATAAAGGACAACTAGTAGACATCGGCGACCACCAGTCTCTCATCAATAGCTGCGAATTGTACCAACGCTTGGTTGAGCTGCAATTCAAACACCTTAGTGCCTAACTATTGAGTGGATGTGCAACTAAGTCACTGACATTGTGTGGTTTCAAGCTTCAAAAACTTAGATCACGCGTGTTGCAGTTTTGTTAATTTAGCGGTAGGGTTTTTATTCCAATAACAACTTATTTCGATGAAGGATAAGTAAATAACGTTAATTACACAGATAACAATAAGAGAGTTCGCATGGAAGCACTATTATCTGACTACCCGGTAGTAACAGAAATCCCTGTCGCTTGGGGAGAAATGGACGCACTCAATCACGTTAACAACGCTGTATATTTTCGCTATTTCGAAACCGCTCGCTTAGATTTTTTCAAGCACGTCGAGCTGATGGAAGAGATGGCGATTACCAAAGTTGGTCCTGTTCTTGGTGACACTTACTGTAAGTATTTCCGCCCAGTCACGTATCCAGATACCTTGATGGTCGGCTCACGTGTTACCGATATTCAAGATGACCGATTCACCATGGAATACGCGATTGTCAGTAAGGCTCAACAGAAACTGACGACCGTTGGCACTGCGACTATCGTGATGTTTGATTTTGCTTCGAACCAGAAAGCCCTGCTCTCGCTGCGCTTAACCAATGAAATCGAAAAGATGAACACGTTGAAAAGCCCATGCTTCAAACAAGAAGCCGTGACGGAATAACGTATTCGCTGATTGAGAAAGACTCAGACATTAAAAAGGCCACTCGATTGAGTGGCCTTTTGTATATTGGTTCAGAGTGCTTATAAGCGGTTGAGCGTTATAAACCTTGAACGCTCTTTGCGTTAGAAGCTATAAGCCTTACAGCCCATAGACATTGAACCCTATAAACCTTGTACGCTATAGACCTTGCACGTACTGAGCATTAGTTCGAACTTCAACCATCAGCTCTAGGTTCTGTTGTGAACCTTCAACGCCGTTCAGTAGCGCTTCGAAATGCTTGATAAGCTCAACTTTGTCTTTCACTTCTTTAGAACCTGCACCGATGTTGGTTAGGTCAATGAAGAACTCGTCGAACAGACCAGAGAAGTCAGTTACTGCGTCGTGGTTCAAGAACTGCTCGTGGTTGTAAATGCTTGGGTAGCCACCCTTCTGTTTATCAACCGCAAAAGAGATGCCTTTCACGTTGGTAATCGTGGTCGCTTTCTCACACTTCAACATACAACCTGCTTCGATGCTTGGCTTGTTACAACCCACGGTTCTTTGGAAGAAACACTGACGGCTGGTCATCATCAAGATTGGGTGGTAAATGCTGTAGAACAGTTTGAAGTTCTCTGGGCGACGAATATGACGAATCTGACCTTTGTTGATCTCGTTCGAAATGAATGCGCCTGCACAGTTCAGCTCTTCTTTCAGAGTAACCAGTGCGTGAGAGTTGGTCGTGTTCATGAACGGGCCTGCAACCCACTCAATACCCATCTCGTAAGCTTTGTAAGCAATACCCGTGTTGTTGGTTACGATGCGAGCTGGCTTGATCTCTTCAAGAATACGAACCGCTTCGTCGTAATCTTTACCGATCAATACCGCTGGGAACCAAGGAATCAAACGTGGGTTTGCTGCCAAGATGTCGATGTACTTGTTACAACGCTTCTTGAAGCTTTCTGGAAGTTTGAAGTAAACATCCGCGTCAGTCACGTCACACAGGTGTAAGTCTTCTACATCGGCGATAAGCATCGACATAGTCGGCTTCTCGTTCACTTTAGGGTGCTGAGGCAGTGCTGGCACTTCAACGTGCTTAATCACTTCCACAGAGCCGTTCAGAATGAAGTCGATCTCGTCTTTTAGGTCTGAAACTTCTTTTAGAGGAATCAACAAGCCTGCATCCACTTCACTGAAGTCGTGGCTTTCTAGCGTGTGAACTGCACTCTTCACGTTTTTGAAGCGCTTCTCAAGTAGCTCTTGAGTAATCGCCTTCTCTTCAACCGCTTTCAATAGCGATTTAGATTGAAGAGTAAAGTTCTCTTTTGGCGTGTTCACAGTCACCGTAAATGGTTGACCCACTTTTGCGCTGAACGACAGTGCTACTGGTGTCTTGCGAATATCAAGGAACTCGATCTTGTCACGCATTTCGTTACCAAGAACGTCTTTCGCTTGGTGAAGTTCGTTGGTCACTTCTTGAATCTGTACAACTGAGATTTCGTTGTTCTGCTCCGTCGCTTTTTCAACAGCGTAGTTCATGCTGTTGTCGCGCGGGTTATCGATGAACATGTCTTTCGTTAGGTTGCCCTTTAGGAAAGAGTTGGTGAAATCACGGTTGAATACTTTGTGTAGGTTCGAATCGTCTTCGATCAACAAACCACTTTCTACAAAGCTATCAATCTGTTTACGCCATGTGTCTACCACAGTGTAAACGTAGTGTGCGCCTTTAATACGGCCTTCTACTTTCAATGAGTCGACTTTCGCATCAACCAATTCAGGTAGGTCGTAGTAAGCTGAGTTATCTTTCAGGTTAAGTGGGAACTTGTTGCCCGCGTTGGTGATTTCGTACTCATCACGACACGCTTGGCTACAACGACCACGGTTACCTGAGTTACCCACACTTACTGAGCTTGAGTAACATTGACCAGAGAATGCGATACACAGAGCGCCGTGTACGAACACTTCGGTTAATACGTCGTGATCGTGTGCCACTTCCGTCAGCATCTTGATTTCAGGCAGGTTCAACTCACGAGACAAGTTAACGCGCGTCGCGCCAATCTTAGACAAGAACTTAATCTGACCTTCGTTGTGCGTAGTTAACTGAGTCGACGCGTGAACGTCTAACGATGGGAAATGCTTCTTAACCAGGTTGAATAAACCCAAGTCTTGAACAATGATGCCGTCCACTTTGGTGTTCACAAGCTGGTTCAGCAGTTTGGTGATGCTCTTAGTCTCGTGCTCCAGTAGCACAACGTTAAGAGTCAGGAACACTTCACAGCCGTATTCATGAGCAAGGCGAATCACACCATTCAATTCGTCTAACGACAGGTTAGAGGCTCTGTTACGAGCGTTGAATGTGTCTAAACCACAATAAACTGCATTAGCACCCGCTACGATGGCGGCTTTTATCGCTTCTACATCGCCACCTGGGGCTAATAACTCAATTTTTCTGCTCATTTTTGAAGTCGCTCACTTACTTATAATTTTTAAGCCGCGTATTCTACCCACATCACGATCTCTTTACCACCGTACAACACTTTTCAAACTAAATGACCTCAATAATGCCGAACGAATCCGATCTACCTATCCTTTATTCTTTACGCCGTTGCCCTTATGCAATGCGCGGACGAATGGGCATCGCACTATCACAGCAAAAAGTGTTACTTCGAGAAATCGTTACCAAAGACAAGCCTAGCGAACTATTGGCCAGTTCGCCAAAAGGAACAGTGCCTGTATTGGTGTTACCCAATGGACAAGTCATTGAACAGAGCTTGGATGTGATGAACTGGTCACTTCAACAAAACGATCCTCAAGATCTTCTGCGTTCAAGCAATCCAACGCTTAGCGAACAAGTTCAGCAGCTCATTAAAACCAACGATGAAGAATTTATTGGTCACTTAGAAAGGTATCGTGCATCGGTTCGTTACCGAAACATCGATGTTGAACAACGCCGACAAGCCTGCGAAACCTTCATTAAGCAGTTAGAAGTGCGACTTACCGATCAGCCCTACTTTTTTGGAGAAAGCCCAAGCTTGGCCGATTTTGCGGTGATGCCTTTCGTCAGTCAGTTTGTGCGAGTCGAAAAGAAGTGGTTTGTGAAATCGGAATATCAAAACGTAGGACGTTGGTTAAGAGCGCACCTTGAAAGTAAGCTCTACACCCAAGTCATGAAGCAATACCCTTTGTGGAATGAAACCAAGCAAGATTGTCTTTTTGGATAACTTAAGAGAATTTTGGGTGACTTAAGGGTATCTAGGGTGATCTAGGGTAATTCTGGAATAGATAATTCCTAGGTATTAAAGTAGTTACGTGACACTGTATCTTCTTTGTAAAGAACAGATATTCAAAGGCTTAACTGGGATTCCGTTGTCTCTTTACCGGTAACTACTGTCTCTTAACTGGCAAACACAGTCTAAGCTAAGCCTTTTGTTCATTTTAACCTGATCACTGAATCGCTATCGAAATCTCGACTTCAGTTTCACCTTTGTATAGTTCAAAATCTGTCGTGTAAGTTCTCACATGTGGGCAGTCAGCAGCGCTGAAATACGCCCACACTTCACCCCATAGATCGATGACCGCTTGAGGAAGTTCACCTTCAGCAGAAAACGTCAGATATTTGCCAGCTTGTATTTCGGTTTCTACAAGCGTATCAACATTCTGATCCGTAAGTGCATTAGTACACGCGATAACATCAAATTCGCCCGTAAAGTCAGACTCGTAATTAGTGTAGACACCGTACACTTTTGAATCCGGCGTCAGTTTGGGAAAAGCCTGATCAAAAAAGCCCTGCCACAATTGACCTATCTTCGCTTTAGTTGGGTCAACCTCATCCTGATTAGTGGTTCTTACTGAAAACCCATACGCCTTTACGGCTTCAATCGTTTCTACTTTCATTCGTTTTATCCCTAAGCCAACGATGGTTTGAGCATATTGAATCGATACCTAATCTTCAATCTCTTTGTGACCACACTTCTCACACACTATATGACGAGAAAATTCGTCCATAGATGCGATAAATGGGCCAAGAAACCAACCTTTTATCATGCCTGCCCAAAACTCGCTTCGCTTTTGGTTAGGTTTCTCTGCAAACGCACTCGTCTTTCTGACCAACACCACAACGTGCTGTGTATCTTCTCGGCATGCGGTGCAATAGCATTGTTCTATGGTGTTATTCATTTGAAAGCCTATGACGTTTTGAATGAAATCTGCTGAAAATGAGGGTTGTCGACACAAACTTCTAGTGTGGAAAGGTCTGTGAGTACGACAAGTTGTTCTAAACCTTGAATACTGACCTTAATGCACTCTTCACGGCTATCATTGCGTTGAGTATCTAATCCGAAACATTCAATCTGCTCGCCAGACTTCAGCGTTAATTTGATTGGGTATCGGTGCATACACACAATCTCAATATAATCGTAATCGTAATCGTTGCAACTAATCATAATACCCTTCCAATTCATCCACCACGCTAATGCGACATGCCATACTATTCAATATCTTTACAATCAATAAGTTACTCGTATCACAATCGCATTGCCATAATCAGATTATTGAGTAATTTGTTAAATTTAATCTCGTTCTCACCATTCACATTTCATCTGTGAACGACAATTTAAGGCTTCAAGAATCCTTTCCAATAATGGTACAAACCACCAATGTCTGAAGAACACATTAGCGACATTGCGCCTTTGATTTGTTCTTCGCTCCATTCCCACCATTTCATTTCTAGCAACTGAGCGATTTCAGTCTCATTGAAACGATAACGGATATGGCGTGCTGGGTTTGAACCGACAATCGAGTATGGCGCAACGTCTTTAGTCACAACCGCTCGACTTGCGATGATGGCTCCGTCTCCGACCTTAACACCACTCATGATCATGGCTTCTGTGCCAATCCACACGTCGTTACCAATCACGGTATCACCAGAGCGTTCAAAGCCGTCTATCGCACCTTCAAACTTCTCATCGTCTTGATAGAAGAACGGGAAGGTACTCGCCCACTGATTTTGGTGGCCTTGGTTGCCCGCCATCATAAACACAGCGCCAGAACCAATCGAACAATAGCTGCCGATGATCAGCTTATCGATGTCGGTTCTATCCGGTAATAGGTAACGCGCACAGTCATCAAAACTGTGGTTATGATAATAACCCGAGTAATAGCTGTGCTCGCCCACGATGATGTTTGGGTTGGTCACTTGTTCTTTGAGTGACTTTCCAACAAACGGGCTTTCAAAATAGTTTTTCATGGTTGTACTCTTAGTTTCGTTCTTTTAGTTAGGTACTTTTGTTGCGTGTTGATGGTTGTAACTTGTTTATATTAGTGTAAAGGCAAACGTGCCCTATCGACCGCCTGCAATATCAATAAACGAGCCGGTGACATACGAAGCTTCGTCTGACAATAACCATGCGATAGAGTTAGCGACTTCTTCTGGTGTGCCACCTCGTTGTAACGGTAACTGCGAAGCTAGTCTGTCTACGCGATCTGGCTCTCCGCCGTCTGCATGCATCTCAGTATAAATACAACCTGGCCTTACGCCATTCACTCGGATATTGCGTGAAGCTAATTCAAGCGATAAGCCTTTGGTGAGTGAATCCATCGCACCTTTCGATGCTGCGTAATCCACATACTCAAACGGTGCGCCAGTGCGAGAAGCGGCAGACGATACATTCACAATCGAACCCGCGCCATCGGCTTGTTTGATAAAGGCTTTACTGCACAGAAAGCAGCTTGATACGTTGGATTTCATCACCTTTTCAAAGCGATCCAATTCAATATCAACCAATGGTGACTGGGTAAACAAAATCCCGGCATTATTGACCAAGTGCGTCACTGGACCTAGCTTATTACGAGCAATCTCAAATAAAGATTTCACGTCCGATTCAACAGACACATCCGCACGCACACTAATCGCGGTTCCGCCTTGTTCGCGAATCTCATTCACTAGATCTTCAGCTCGCGACTCATTGTGTATGAAGTTAACGCATACAGCATAGCCTTTACTGGCCAACAATTTAGACGTCGCTGCGCCAATGCCTCGGCTTCCGCCGGTTACAACCACTACCTTGCTCAATGAAACCTCCTAATGTTTACTTATTCTGTGCAACCTGATTATTCGATACGACCTAGTTGTTCGTGACAAACTGATCGTATCGATACAAACTAATTGTTCGATACGATCTGAACCCACTGCGATCGCCACGCCGGCGCTTCGAATGGGTCTGGCCAAAACTCAGTTTGCTTTTGAATTAAACCGTCAACCACCGTGTGAAAGGTGATCACTCGGCCTTTCAACACACTGTCAGTGACCGAAACGTCCGTTACTACAGTATCACCTTCACAGACAATTGAATTGAGCGCGAACTCCCAAACACCATTAGCTGGGTATTCAGCATTGACTGCCGTGAAGTTGTCGCGCCCTACCGTCAATTCAGACGACTGCGGCCAATAGCCTTCAAAATCTGCGGTTAACCATTCACCTGCCTTTGCAAAATCATTACTGCGCATTGCATCCCAAATCCCAATACCACTTGTTTTGGTGTCATTATTCTTCCTTAAAGTTATTTACGTGTGGTGATTTTTAAATGTCTGCTTCGTTATGCGTACTTGCTAATGATCGTTAAAAGATCATCGACACTGTTAGCAATGTAATCGGGCTTGGTTTGCCAATTTTCAGGTTTCGATCGGCTATAACCTGCTGCAACGGCAATCACTTTTGCGTTTTTACCCAGCGCGGCTTCAATATTGCGAGCAAACTGTGTGTCCGCTTCATGGTCACCGATGTACATCAAACAAAGCTCGTTAGTCGGATCGGCGCCAAATATGTTCTCGACACATTTCACACCACCAAATGGATGGGGTTTTTGGTTACCGTTCGAGACATCGTCATAGCCCACGACCGATTTAAACAAATCACCAATGCCATAACTGTCGAGCACACCACGAATATTCAATTGAGAGTTTTGAGAGCAGATCCCATGTGGAAGATGAGCAAACTGATTAACCACGGTTTCCATTCCTTCAAACAAGGCAACGGCTGTTTGGTTTTTCTCTTGATGCTCTGCCCACATTCCACCAGCGATCAACATTTCATCGTGTGATAAGCCGTAATAGTCGATATATAAGGCTTGCCAGTTTTTAGCCCCGTGGTTGGCTTCATGATAAAGCGCTTCGCTGAGCAAATATTTAGGTAAGTTATCACCTGACAAGTGTGGCGCGACTAAAGAGATAATGTCTTTTGTGATTGCGATATTCTTTGGAACGGAATTGACTATGGTTCCATCGTAATCCCACAGGATGGCATCTAACTTCATACACTATCTCTTTGTTTCGATTAATAATTTGAATTTATCATTCATAAGCCTATTTAGGGCAATTTTATTGTCTTGAATTTCGAAATTTGTCGAATAGAAGCAAAGCTAGAGAACAAACCGTTACTAGCAAACAAAAACCAAACCGTGTTTGCTCACATCACTGCTTTATCAATTGCAATATATGCGTATAATCCCCGCTCCATTGCGCTATCGCCGTTAAAAATAGCGCCATTCAACATTTTTAATGAGTACCCAATGTCGAAACTATTTTTCAAAGGCCGTATCGAAACAAGACAGAACCACGTTCTTGCTGGCTACAACGTAAACCGCGATGTAAAAGCGGGTACTGAAGAATCTCCAATCGCAGTAATGGTTCAAACTGAAGCGCGCAAAGCAGAAGTTGAAGCACTAGCCGCTGAAAATACTATCTTCGTTACCGTTACAGTCGACGCAGACAAAGAAGAGAACACCATCGAGCTTGATACTCTACTAAACAAGCCAAAAACGATGACGTTTGAAAAGACCCCTAACCGTAACGATCCATGTTCTTGCGGCAGCGGTAAAAAATACAAGAAGTGTTGTGCATAAGCGCTTTGACTTGAAGAATTTAAAAACGGACCGGTAGCAATATCGGTCCGTTTTTTTATACGCTAAGCAAGCTTATTCAGCGTAAGACAAATTATTAGGCGTCAGACAAACTGAAGCCACTAAATTTGGCGAAATTAGGCGTCGCCTTACTGCCACTGAACGTATAAAGCATCACACCCTGTTCACTGCCTACTAACGAATCAAACGTGATCACTTCCTGCCATTGTTGTTTTTCTAACGGGCGGAAATGAGCGCTGACTTTTCCGCCTTGTTTGACGAGCTTTACCGACACACTAGATTCACTAAACAACAGACGTTCCTTGATCTGTGGCTGACCATTTTGTTCTACAACGAACACCAATGAACGCTCGCCCATGAACATCTCTTTGCTCACTTTAATGTAGTTGTCGTTATCCCAGTAAATACCTAACCCAGCTTGTTCAAATGCGAGGTTTGGATCTAATTGAACCGTCACTTCTGTGCTGTAATCCGAGCTAGATACTGGATGAACGAAGATATTATCAACATCAGCTGAACCCGCACCAAAGATATTGCCCTCTTGCACTTGCATCGTCAGCACGCCGTTTTCCAAAGACCGATGTTCCGGATTTTCATTTCTGATTTGCCAGTTAACGAGGTTATTCATGTTATTAGTCCTTGCTGCTAGATCATGCGTTGACGGAGTTGGTAAAACACATTGTCGAGTTCATCGGGATTTTGCTTTTGAATGCGATTAAGCTCTCTTTGTACAGAATCGTACATAAGTTGGTTATCCATGTCTTTCAATGCGGCGTAGTAATGAATGCGACGTCCCAAGATAAAGTTATTCTGGTCATTCTCACTCATCATATTGAAACGGTCTATTGTCGCTAAGAACTTCGCTTTATCCTGTGGCAGCTGTCCGTTCAGTTCCATCAACAAATTAATACCGTGATAGTTACCATAGTTGCCCGTCACGCGGTTTAGTTTACTGATCAATTGATATTGTTCTTCAAGCATTTCACGTTCGCTAAGTGGCGTGAACTCTCCATTCTGCACCAGTTCATCCAATTCGGTTCCAGGCTTCACAGCAAGCGACAGAATGCGTATTTCATCTGGGTTGATTTGGTTAAGTAAGGCCGCCGTTTCTTCAACATGCTGCGCCGAATATTCTTTACCACCCAAGCCAAGGATAATGAAGGTCATCATCTTCATACCCGCTTGCTTCGCGTATTCGGTCGATTTCAAAATAGATTTCGGAGTAATGCCTTTTTTCATCAATTTGAGAACATCAATAGAACCCGATTCCATACCGCAATAAAGCATGTTGAGCCCTGCATCACAGATGGCTTTCATCTCTTCAGGCGACTTCTTAGTCATGCTTTGCGCTCGTCCATAAGAGCTGATCTGCTTTAACTCTGGGAAGGCTTGTTTGAGTGTATTCAACACATCCAGCAAGTCTTCGGTATCCATAGTGAATGAATCACCGTCTTGCAGAAAACAGGTCTCAAATTTACGGTTCTTATAGAATGCTTTCGCAGCCCAAATGTCTTTCTTAATCTCTTCAACGGGACGAATTGCAAACTCCATCCCCTCAAACAGCGTACAGAATTTACATTTGTTCCAAGGACAACCTTGGGTGGTGCGAATCAATAAGCTATCCGCTTCTGAAGGTGGGCGAATATGCCCTTGTTGGAACTGATACTGTGTCATTTGAATGCCCAATAATTAACTATTCGCATAGACTACTAGAAGTTCATTCAATGAAAAACACGGTACAATTTGAATTATTATCAAATGAAAACGGATAATTAAAGAAGAAGAATGTTGAAGTATTAAGTAGGTTAAAGGCTAATCAAGGTTGTCCGGTGTACGTAAATTGGTTCCACACTTTGTACATTTATAGTCACCGTTTCCGCCACTTGAAGCTAGCGACGATAAAATCATTCCAAGCAACCCTGGCTTCTTTTCATGTTGTGGCGCTTTTTCGGCTTGGTTACTGAACATAGTGTACTTGTGCAGTGTCAGTTCCTTACAGTTACTACAGAACGCTCTCGTCTTCTCACTTCCATACATAATATCTATCTCCTTAACTCAAAGCACAAACTAAACATATGGCAAATATGCCACACGTAGAGTTAAATCTAAATATTTTCATGAAGTTATGAGTAAGTAAGAGCGTTTTAAAGAAAAGTAAACTCTCGACTGTTAAGTGAAGTGTTGGTGAACAAAGTTATTCAATTCAGTCACGCTTCTGATGATGTAAACCTCTTTCTCTTTAGCGCGCAATTCTAACTGCGCTCTAAAGTCGTCATTCCAAAATTTAGGACACAGTTGTAGTGTCTTATAGCTTTGTATCGTGCCTTTTATCACTGAGCTTCCAGCAGGCCAGCCTTCAGGTTTAACAAATAAACCTTTGAGCATTCTCTTGGTTACAAACCAGTAGCTAGTTGAATAAGGAATGTCGATATAAACCAAGGTATCAGCTGCATCTAAACGTGTGTTGAACGAGCCTAGAGGGCCAAAACCATCGATGATCCAGCTTTCTGACTTAAGTATGCTCTCATGAGCCTCCTCAAATACTTCACGTTCAACAAACTCTCCGTTGGCCTTGTAAACAATAGAGTCCAACTGGTGAAGCTCTATCCCTGTAGCTAGTGCTAACGCCTTGCTGACTGTGGACTTTCCACTCCCAGGCTTACCAAAAACCGCGATCTTTTTCATATGACTTCCTCTATTCAGATAAAACCCATAAGACAGCGACAAAAAACCCACCTTACGGGTGGGTTCGATAAACAAAGCGCATCAACAATCCCACCATTCTTATGGAATGATGATAATTCGTTGGTTAGATGGCGCTAAATTCAGTTTCATAAAACTACTTTTATATATTGTTGCTTAGTTGTCAATGCAGCCAAACGTTGATTGGGAAGCTATATCCTCGTCAAGTCGCACCCATTAATAGTCTTAATGAGTGCTAATTGGTCTTGGTTATTTCGCTTTCTTTTTCGCCACTGTCGCTTCTGATAGCTTGCTTAGTACACCCGATACTTTCTTAACGACCTCGTCACAGCCATTGATCGCGTGACGCTCTACCAAGTAATTAGGATCGTTGTAAGACAACCATACTTTCTTATTTGAATCTTCAGTGACTAACACCTTCTGCGGTAAATCTATCGCGACTTCTTGAGCACATTGCATTAATGGTGTCCCTACTTTCGGGTTACCAAAGATGATGACTTCCGTTGGTCTCAATTCAAGATCGACCTTACTCGCGTTTTTCTGATGGTCAATTCGCGCAAACAACGTCAAACCTTTGCTTATAGCGAGTTCTTCAAAGCGGTCAGCGGTCTCTTTCACTGAGTAATTACTTTGGTATTTAATCAAACCATCAGAAGCCGCAGCTAAAAATGATGCAGAGAGTAAAATGGCGCATAGTGGTAGTAATTTTTTCATCGTCACCTCAGAGATTTAACCTAATCAAACTTACATTCATAGCGCCACTTCTAAAATCAGCGACGTAACCCATGTCAGTATAGACGCGATTCGATTCTCAGTTTGCAGAGAGGATCACTTTTCTAATGCGTCTTATTATCATCAGTTTAGGTTAACTCGACGCTAACCATTGGCTTTGAAGCTTGAATGTTTGGTCATCAAAATCAATAGTGCCTTGCACACCTAGTGGCGTGACTAGCATGGGATGGGTGTGACAACTGTCGAAGCCATACAGGATCGGGACATTTTTACCGTTCAGCACTTCAAGAAGTACATCGAGTGGTGTTCGCCCTGTCCCTTTGTCATCAAACAACTCATGTTTGCCGAGTACAATAGCGCCTACTTTATCGAATACTCCGCAAGCCAATAAGTGCGCGAATGAACGCTCGACCGCTTCAATGCCTTTTAGTGAATCTTCAATAAGCAGAATATCGCCAGACTGAATTTCTGGCATGTATTCGCTGCCCCAAATCCCGGCCATCGTACTCAGGTTGCCGCCAATCACGCGACCGCTTACTTGACCTCTTCCCATGAAGTGCCATTCGTTATTGTAAACTGGCTTTGCAGAGTCTTGAGTTTCCCAATCGTGTTTAATGTCCGTCCAACTCTCAGGCATCGTGTACTGATGTTGGCTTGAATCCGAGCATAAGATGTCAGTAAACGATTGGAAGGTTTCGTCGACTAATGGCGGGAACTCACCAAATGACGCAACAAGTGCAGGGCCATAAAAAGTCACCAATCCAGTTTTGGCGTAGATGCCTAACAGTAATGCTGTGGCATCTGAATAGCCGACGATGATCTTAGGGTCGTCTCTAAGGGCATCATAATCGATGTATGACAACAGTGAGTTACTGTTGTTACCACCAATGGTCGACATAATGCAGCGCACGTCAGGATCTCGAATGAGCTGATTGAGTTCTTCGGCTCGCGCTTGAATGGAACCAGAACGATACCCTTCTGACTCTCCAGTTAACAAACCTTCAACTAGAATGAAGCCCTGCTTTTCCAAATAACGTTTAGCACGAGCAAATCGATTAGGTGCAAAGACCGTTGCGGGCGATGACGGTGAGAAAAATCCGATTTTGTCACCAATATTTAAAGCTTTTGGGTATATCACTCGTTTGTCCTCCATAACAAAATTGGAATAATACGCCTGACTGAAACTCACTAATTCTTAAAGCAAACGAGTTCTTTAAGCGAGTTGATTTCGGGGTTAGAGCTCAAAAAATTAAGGTTGAATCAAATTTTCATCCCCAATCAGTGCCACGACTTAGTCCCACACTTTTCACACTGGTATTCGTAATCACTGTCGACATAAAAACCGGGAACATTATGGTCACCTTTAAACAATAACGTCATCAGGTACTCCATCAACACGCCTAGCTTCCATTGTTTCTTTTCAGATTCAGTGTCCGCTTTAGATTCAGCATCGGAAGCGTTAACAGCAAGGTGCGGGGTAAGTGCGTTACACTGTTCGCAGTGATAAGGATGTTTAATATACTTATTATCAAGCATTTATATAAGCCAACCAATATTTATAAAGTTGATGCATACTAACAACTTATCACTCGGTTCTCGAACTTATTGTTGTCCACTAGATCTTTATTTGAAAGAAATGAGACACAAGGTAAGTGCCATGCATCTTGAATCAGTTGCCATCGAGATTTCCCTCATTGAACAGCTAAAGCTATTGTTACGCTTAGGTACGAAATTAACTTTTACTTTAATAGCCCTTTGTCCGCAGCACCTTCAAGCTGCACTTCTAGCTCTTTCCATAAGGCACGACTGCCTTTAGAAATACGCTCGCCATTGAAGGTCAGGACTTTGTCTTTGGATATGTTGTGCTTCTTCCAGCTATGACCACCACCATGGATGTTATGAAGCAAAGGCGGCACTCTATCGATCGCCTTACCAAATCTGGCTTCCGGTGACTCACCGGCTTCGAACTCAAGCCATAAATCCAAATACTCGCTTCTTGAATGGCTCGGCAATGATTTCAGCAAGCGCTCGACGCAGTTTCTCTCTTTGAGCTTGTTTTCTTCGGTTTCACTGGCATAAATGATGGTATCTCCCGCATCGATTTCCCCAAGGTCATGAATCAGCAACATCTTCATTACTCGGGTAATATCGATTTCTTCATTGGCATAGTCTTTCAACATAAGAGCGCTCAAACAGACGTGCCAACTGTGCTCGGCCGAGTTTTCATATCGGTCCAATCCAACTGGTTTCGTCTGTCGATGAACATCCTTTAATTGTTCAATTTCGACCATGAATTGCAGAATGCCTTTGATTTCTTCCACGATAAGCTTCCTTAACTTAAGTTGATGATTGAGCGGTGCGGAGGGTTAACCTAGCGACAAAGAAGCGTTACTCCCAATGAACCGACATTTTGTAATACGCAACACCCGATGGTTGTGGGCTAAGCTTATCTACCTGTTAGCCATAGGGTGTTCAGGATTTAACTGAAGCAGATCCCACAAGTTACCGTAAAGATCTTCAAACACAGCAACGGTGCCGTAGCCTTGCTCTTTAGGCTCTCGGACAAAGTTAATGCCCAAAGACGTCATACGTTCGTAATCACGCCAGAAGTCATCGGTGTTTAAGAATAGGAATACGCGTCCACCAGCTTGGTTGCCGATGAAATCGAGTTGCTCTGGCTTGGAAGCTCTAGCAAGTAACAGGCTCACACCGGTTGAATTTGGTGGAGCAACAACAACCCAGCGCTTATCTTCTTCTGGCAGATACGTGTCTTCGATGAGATCAAACTTAAGCTTGTTTACATAGAAATCAAGCGCTTCATCGTAGTCTTTTACCACGAGTGCAATGTGGACAATATTCTGTTTCATAACATACCTTGTTGGGGTTTTAGCTGCGTGGAATGATGCCATGAAGCAGGTAAAGACACTAGGTGTCGCATCATAAATCGTAGTATCTCGTCCGTCACAATCTAAAAGGTATACATCATTTATAACTGCCAGAATCCGAGCTCGACGCCACCTTGAATGACAATGGCACACATCCCGTGACGTGGTAACTCCATTGGCGGCACCGCAACTTCGGCGCCTAGTTTCTCGGCTGCAGTTACTGCAGACTGAATATCCTCAACCAACGTGTAATGACGAACAGTTGGTTCTTCAGTTTCACGAAGCGGTGCTCGAATGCCAATTACCCCGCCATTAGATAGCTTTGCAGTGCACGCCCCACCAAGGTTCACATCTGCACCACTGAATTTCACGTTGTAGAGCTGAGCGTATGTTGCACAAACGACATCGACCTCTGGGGTAACCACTTCAAGATATTGAACCTTCATCAAATTTCCTTCTCGTGTTCTTTAAGACTCTCAACCTGCATACAGCTGTGCAGGTGTTTCTCATCAATAATTTATTACTAAGCAATTCGACCGCGCATGATAAATTGCGGGCCTGCTGCGCCACCTAAATACTGTTGATTGATATCTTCGAAGCCGCCTTTCTTATAACAGTTGAATGCTGCCGGATTTTTGCAATTCACAGTTAAGTAAATCGACTCATACGCTGAGTAATTCGCTTTTAAATACGGAAACAAAGCCTTCACCGTGCCTGTTCCTAAACCTTTACCTTGCTGGTTTTTATCAAGCACAAAAGCTCTCAAGCCAATGCTTCCTTCAGGGCAGAATTCGTAGTGCTCTGCGTAAGCGATATCCAGCTTAAAGAAACCCACAACTTCGTTATCAGACTTAATCACGTGCAAGTGCGTCGTTTCACTGCCGTCTAATAAAAACTCTGCAGCTGTACCAGCGAACTTAACCTGTTCATCGGCGAGTTGGATGGCCTGAACTAACGCCACATGTGAATCTTCAAGCCTTTCGATAGTTATCATTGTTGTTCCTTCTGTATAACACGCGTGAAAAACCGACTAAAGCTCATCGCTAGTGTCTCGAGAACCGTAGTTTGGGAAGTTGATATTAAGAACGTTATCGTCCTCAAGAGTGAATAGAACACTTCCATTCTCTACACCGGTTTCGTTTCTATCTGAACAGCCTAGAAACAGCTCCCAATCAAACGAATATTGAAGTCGGTATTGATTCGCATTGATGTGGAGAACGCCTTTGATTTTGATACCGTTCACCACATGTGCCATATCATCGATGTATGACAGATCAGGGATTAACTTTTCTTCGAAATCACTCTTATGCTCGGTTAAGAAATTGAGCAGTTCAGAACATAACTCGGAGCCATGAACCTATGGTTTAGACAGACTAGAAAACAACATTTCTAAATACTCCAAGGATTGTTTTGATATTGGGAAGATGCGCGCGAGTCTGTTACAAATTCAAGCTCAATCGGAAACGGTAACTTCAAATTCCGACACTACATTAGAGTTTTGGATGTGTTGATACCAACTTTTTACGTCTTCAACCAGCAAGTGCATCATGTAATTGTAACAGTGCGCAGGTTCATAAAAGTTTTGCAGAAGGAAGGCACAACCGCCGTGTCGTAGATAGGCGATATCGTGAAATTCAGACATCACTTCAAAGCCGATTGACTGGTAAAAACGCTTGGATAAATCGAAGTCTTTCGAGGGTACGAAAGACTTAATCTCTGAGACTTTGAGGTTTTCCATCCTACATCCTTATAGTGTTGATGTTCTTGTGCTGACACGCTTAACGCTTTAAGTGGTTACGGTGTTTATTCAGAGTCTTGCTGAAATGAGTCGACTTCGGCTTTAGTTAGATAACGCCACTGGCCTGCTTCAACATCCAAACGAACGTCACCAATCTGTTCACGGTGTAGGCCAACAACTCGATTCCCGACCGCAGCAAACATTCGTTTTACTTGATGAAACTTACCTTCTGTAATGGTCAACAGCACTTCTTTACTGGTAATCACTTCGAGCTCTGCCGGACGCGTCGGTTTTTGTTCGCCCTGCAATTGAATGCCCGCTTTAAACTTATCAGCGACATCGTCTTTGATATCTCGTGACAATGTCACGCGATACACCTTCTTACACGACTTGGTTGGCAGAGTGATGTTGAATGACCATCGCCCATCATCGGTAATCAAGACTAAGCCTGTGGTGTCAGCATCTAAGCGCCCTGCAATGTGCAGTTCTGATGCTTTGTCTATCTCGATGTAGTTGAACAATGAAGGATAAACTTCGTCGATGTTAGAGCAGATAGTACCCGCAGGCTTATGCATTAAGAGGTAACGAAATTCACGTAATTTAAGAGGCGTGCCATTTAATAAGATGGAGTTGCTTTCATGAACCTGAGTCGATTCATCGGTGACAGTTTCACTGTTTACGTTCACCTCGCCATTATGGATGCGTTCAGTCGCTTCAGGCTTGGTTAGGTCAGTGCTTTTACATAGATATTTATCAAGGCGCATTAATCGTCGGCACCACATTTTGCGCATGGCTTATAAGTACGTTCGCCTTGAGCAATCACCACATAGTCTCGAACGCAGTTATCACATACTGCCAACTTTGGATAAGCGTCTTTCTGTTTCTTTGCGTTGATGTCGCCTTCGGTGGTGTATACGGTTCTCATCTTGATGCCTTTGCTTGAATAACGTGAGAGGCGCAAATTGTATCACTGTTTACAGCTTTGATTGGAGTGGCGGTTCATAGATAAATTGATTTTAAGTACCGCTATTCCAAGTTCCCGCCCGTAACGGCTTAACCATGAACAACAAAATCAACGTGCCACGCCTATCAGTGGTAAAATGATAAAAGCTCACCAACTTATGAAGCCGATAATGAAAGATTGTAATCAATGCGGAAAATGCTGTATCAAATACGGAGATGGCGACCTTGCCGCGACTCAAGAAGAGATCGATTTGTGGGAGTTGTTCAACCCAGACATCTTTGAATATGTTCGAGGAAGCGAGATCTGGTTCGACCCTGAATCTGGCGAACGTTTAACTCGCTGCCCTTTTCTGGAGCTGGTTCCGACGAAAGACACCAAGGCTCAAGCCAAGTACACATGTAGCATTTACTTAGACCGACCAGAAGATTGCCGACACTACCCAAGCCTAATTAATGAGATGGTACGAGATGAGTGTGAAATGATTGAGGTGGTGGATTTACAAAACACGAAGAAAGCTCAAAGGAAACTCGACCTATTGATGAAAGACAGCCGCCCTTCAAGCTATTCGTAAGCGATGATCTTTTGAAGATCAATCTTCAGTATTAGCTAGTAGCCGCTAAAACCTTAAGCCAAATACTGGTTCGCTTCTAACCAATCAAGCGCAACCAGTGCTGCCAATGAACATACCGCTCTGTCGTTGATATCCACATACTTAAGCTCTTCGATTTCAGCATCTGGAGACAGTTCGCCTGTATAATCAGCAAGATAACAAGTCAATTGCACTGATACGCCTTCCGCTTTACCATCAGCTTGGCCTGTAAACGTCTCGACGTATTTGATGGAATCAGGCACTAAATCGACTGAGATCTCTTCTTTGATTTCGCGAACCAGTGCTTGCTCATCACTTTCGCCAGCTTCACGCTTACCACCCGGTAGATAGAACAGTTCTTTGCCTTTTGATCTCACCATCAACAACTTGCCGTCTTTGATGAATATCCAAGCCAGCTTATCAATTACCTTATGCATGTCGTTAGACCTTATTTCTGTTTTAGTTCTCGTTCTTACTGAATCAAGCCACACCATTAGTCGCGACCAAACAAAGCCTGGGTATGTTACACGCTGGAAGGAATATACTCTATTGAATCGAATAGGAAATATCATCGCCAAAACGAAAAATGACAGCGTTCGAGACAATTCTCGTCAACTGTCATTGGCAATGTTTACTGATTGTTCGTTAGCTGCTCGCGAATATTATCAATCGACCAACCACTTAAGCGCAGAGTCATGGTCTTCGAATGACTTTATCTCACCGGACACAAACCAGCTCCCTACTTTTGAAGCGAATTCTTGCCAGCTTTTATCACCATATATCGCGATTTTGTCTATCTTCGAATTGAGCTCTAATCCAAGTTTAAAATCGTCCCAAGCAGCACGTAACTCCCAACCCGTTAAGGTGGAGATGTCGACCAGCATCTTGAGTTCAGATGAATCGAGTTCTTCTAGCGTGGTATTTAGAATTGGCATCATTGCTTGATAGTCATCGTGTGTAAGCTTGCCTTTCGCTTTAAACACAACGATGGTTTCACCGCTAACACGTTCAATTCCAACCGATATTCCATGACGTTCGATACTCATAACCTAGCCCTCATAGTGGAAACTAGAGTGTCGCCTACCATGGTGATCTCTTGTGGTGAAACACCGAGCTTAGAAATAATGGCAGGATAGAACCCCGACTCGAACTTAGAAAAGCCAATGCTCGCCTTACAAAAGTAACCCAAGATATATTGAGACAGGCCAACACGCTCAAAGGCTCGAATGATGTCGTCTTTACTGGAATCACCAGCATTGGTAGCAACATAAACTAGATGAGTTTTCGACAACTCCCCCAGTAATGCACGAGCACCACTCACTTCTTGTACGGTTTCCCAGTCACACATCTTCCCTTGTGCGTCTGGGAAATCGACCATCAGCGTATTGCCCCAGTCGAATAAGACTATTTCTGTTAATTCGATTAGCTTTGTCATCTTGCCTCCTGCATACGATGAATTATCTAATGTTTAAGCGAGCCTATAAAAACTTCTCGGACGGTTAGGCTCATTATGGACAACCTTGTTACTGTTTATGGAGCACGATCTTCTAAACACAAAATACCCTTTATTGATAAACCACTTTGAAACGCTCCAACATAAGTAACATGTCTTCACTTGGTGAGATCTTGAGCTCTTCACATTCACGAGAGAAGAAGTTCCAGTGAGCTTCTTTCCACCATTCGAGTGTTTTGTCACCCTCGCCTTCGGCAGCAGCAAACTCCGCCGTCACTTCGTTATATTTGCACTGTGAGACTGAAGTGATCTCTACAATGCAAACTGGCTTGCCATCCCAGTCAGTGACGACTTGCAAGTGACCAACTACTGGTCTCGTCTCGCCTTCATGGCTGTACCAATATTCAAGGCTGCAAGACGCTTGTTTTTCACCCTTGAGAATTAACTGGGCGCAGAGGTTGGCGTTGTATTCATCAGCACAGTAATAGTCGGCACTAAAAGAGGTGTATTGCGAAGCAACGTCTGCTGGTAATGTGTTGAGGTAGCTATCAAGATAAGCTTTGCTTCTTTCTTCCATGATCTTTCCAAATTCAATATCAGGTTGAGCCGATAAACACTTATAGATTAAGCATCTGGGTGCAGTGGGAGTAACCTATCAAGTCAGGTTATAGCTGTAAACCGAGTGAATATCAAAATGCGGGCTGAGAAAGAAGAATATAGGTAGGATTTCGAGGCCAGTACAAGGAGATCCAAAAAGTGAAAGAAGAGCCAAAAGCACCTTTAGTCGGTGCTTTTGGCTCTTAGTATCTCGTTACTAATAGCTCGTAACTGACGGGGTATTAACGGTTCAAGAAGTCGACCGCTTTGTCTGGGAAGTCGGTAAACACACCATCAACTTTGACTTGGTTGTAGAAGACATCCAACATGCCATCAAAGTTATCAGCATAAGCTGGGATTCTTCCTGGGTCAGCACGGAACGTGTACGGGTGAACATCTAAGCCCGCGTCTTTTGCTGACTTCATTAACGGTTTAATAATGATGTTATCTTTGGTCGATGCATCGTCCACCAACATTGGCTTCCAAGGGCCTATTCCTTCCGCATAAGACGCCACTTTTTCCATGCCACCAGCTTCAAACATCCAGTCGTAACTGTACGGTGTTGCTTTGTCACCTTGGTAGGTCATGGTTTCATTCCAATCTGTATAGGCCATCAACTGAACGAGCTTAAGGTCCATTTCCATCGCTGGCATGAGCTCATCATTAATGCGTTGAAGTTCATTGGCGTCGAAACACTGCAAATACACTTTGTCGTCTTTCGATAGGTAACCATATTGATGCAAGGTCGCAAGTACCGCTTTGGAGATGTCTTTGCCTTCGTGACGATGGAACCAAGGTGCTTTAATTTCAGGATAGATGCCCACGTCATAACCTAAGGTCTTATTTAGGCCTTGGATCAGCTCGATTTCTTCTGCAAAGGTAGCGACACGGAAATCAGACTGCCACATTGGGAAGCGCGTTGGGTACCCTGCCACTCTGTTGCCTTGTTCATCTAACTTAAAGCCTTCGGTCACCTTTAATGATTTGATCTCAGCGAGCGTAAAATCAATCGCGTAGTAACGGCCATCTGAACGAGCACGTGTTGGAAAGCGATCCGCGACATCGGTGACGCGGTCTAGATAATGATCATGCAAAACCACCAATTGGTCGTCTTTGGTCATCACGACATCTTGTTCGATGTAGTCGGGTTTCATTGCATAAGCGAGCGCTTTAGCGGGTAATGTGTGTTCAGGTAAATAACCAGAAGCACCGCGATGCGCAATCACTAAAGGGTCGGCGAACGCATTTGCAGATAAGCTTAGTGCTAATAAGGTCAGAGACAGTGACGTTGTTTTCATTATTGTTTCCCTTGATAAAACAGAAGCAGGATATACCTGCCTCTGTTGTTATTTATAGATGTGATTCAGTAAATACACTACTGAGCTAGCGCTTCTCTCTCTCGTTCGAGATCTTTTTGTTTATGGTGCGCACGCTCACCTAAGAAGGCGTAAAGCAGACAGATGATTGAAGCCACACAAGCGCCGACCAAAATAATGAAGCCGCCATCCCAGCCGTAATGGTCAACCATAAAGCCGAGTATTGCGTTCGCAGCAACCGCGCCACCTAAGTAACCAAACAAACCCGTTAGACCAGCCGCTGTACCCGCTGCTTTCTTAGGCGCAAGTTCCAGTGCATACAAACCGATCAGCATTACAGGACCATAGATAAGGAAACCAATCGCAACCAGTGCCAGCATATCAACCGTTGGGTTACCTGCTGGATTCAGCCAATATACCAACACAGCGACTGTCACTAGAACCATGAACAAGATACCTGCAGGTGCACGTCGGCCTTTGAATAACTTATCTGAAATCCAACCACACAATAAGGTGCCAGGGATACCTGCCCACTCATACAAGAAGTAAGCCCAAGATGATTTATCTACAGAGAAGTCTTTTGCTTCTTTTAAGTAAACCGGAGCCCAGTCGAGTACGCCATAACGGATAAGGTAAACAAACGCGTTAGCAATCGCGATTGACCACAACAGTTTGTTAGAGAAAACGTACTTAAAGAAGATCTCTTTCGCCGTCATTTCTTTCTCATGAGACGTATCGTAGTCGTCTGGGTAATCGTCTTTATGTTCTTCAATCGGTGGTAAGCCGCAAGATTGAGGTGTATCTCTTACAGTAAACCAAACAAAGACAGCAACGAGAGTGGCAAAAAATGCAGGAACATAAAAAGCGGTTCGCCAATCGTCGTTAAAAGCCCACAGCCCCAACAAGAACATTGGGCCAATCAAACCGCCACCCACGTTGTGAGCAACGTTCCATACTGACACTATCTCACCACGTTCTTTTCGTGACCACCAGTGGACCATGGTTCGTCCACAAGCTGGCCAACCCATACCTTGGAACCAACCATTCAAGAACAGCAGGATAAACATCGCAGTGATGCTGCCTGTTGCCCAAGGCATAAAGCCAAAGCAGAACATCACCAGTGCCGACATTAACAAGCCACCGCTGAGGAAGTAACGAGGGTTAGAACGGTCAGAAACACTGCCCATTAAGAACTTAGATAAGCCGTAAGCGATAGATACCGCCGCTAATGCAACCCCTAGTTCTCCACGGCTAAAACCTTGTTCAATGAGATAAGGCATCGCCAAACTAAAGTTTTTACGGACTAAGTAGTACCCCGCATAGCCAACGAAGATGCCAAGAAACAGCTGCCATCGTAGTCGTGTGTAGGTGCTATCGATCTTATCTGATGACAAGCGATCGATATGCGCCATAGGTTTGAATATTCCAAACATAGGAACCTCATAATTATTGGGCGAAGGAAGAATTTAAACGCTCGAACGAAAAAATTTAGCGCTCATTCGAAATCAAGGGAATTGTATGTGCTTCAGGATTAATTTCTGTGATAGAGGTAGTTATTAACAAAAAATAACTTTAAATACAGCATATTAGTTTCATTTAATTAGACTGCGCTTCATATTTTTGTTTGTATCTGTTTAATTAAACATCAGAACTTTCGAGTACGAATAAATCCAAAAAGAGCGAGCGAACATAAATCAACCAACAACAACTTTGTTATTACTGCGAATGCATAGTGAATAACAACAATTTTGGTTGAATCTGTGGAGTTATGAAGGTGGTTTGGGCTATTGGTTAAAGAAGTTCGCTAAAATCAATGCAAACAAAAAGGGTCTAGATTTCTCTAGACCCTTTTAGGTAATAACGCTTGGTGGCTTGATGTTGGCTAATTAAGCAAACATTAGCTAATTACTCGAATTATTAGCTAGCCACACGACGTGATTATGCGTCGATGTAAAAAGCTTCTACAGTGCCTTTTAGAGTAATAAGCATTGGCTGACCAAAACGATCTAGCGCTTTTGGAGAAGGGATCTTAACCCAACCTTCGCTGATGCAGTATTCTTCAACATCAGTACGCTCTTTACCATTTAGACGAATGCCGATTGGGTATTCGAAACACTCAGCAACGTGGTGTGGGCTGCGTGGGTTGCCTGCAAGATGATCTGGTAAAGCTGGTCTTGAATTAGTATCGCTCATGTTCATTACCTGTATGTACGTAAATAAAAAAAGTGCGTCATTCTAGTCAATATAGGCTTTGTGCTCAACAACTGCTGCAATAAATCGTCTTGATCGTTTTAATCAACAGCTAGTTGTTTGATTTAAAGGCGATATCGGCATGAGTTTCAACGGAAATTTAACAGGTTTATGCATTATGGATGAAAGGGAGAAATTCATTACTCGAACGGCAGATAAACTAATATCAGGCTTTTATTCCGAGCTTATCGATTAAGCTCAATACTCATCACTTTATGGTTCGGTTCTGATTCGATATTTACGATTGACCAACCTAGCCCTTGGTAGAGACCCATGATATTGGTGTACGCGTAGAGTTGAGTTTGCACTGCAGAAGAAACCTGTCTGACACCACGATTAATCAGTTCACTGGCAATGCCTTGACCGCGCCATTGAGGGTCGACAAACACAGCGTTGATCCACACTACATCACGAACTTGGTGAGGTTCTTGAAAATAGGAATACGCCAAGCCACCAATGACCACATTATCGCGAAGTACTGTTATTACTGGAGGGAGTTGTACGTTTTCTTTATATGTATCTTTAAACTTGAAATCAGACCATTCACTTTGAAATAAGCCCTCTAACTCATGCCAATAAGGTGAGTTTTCATCGCAATTTCTAAAGATTACTTTCTGCATTTTTCCGTCCTTTTAAAGAGAGTAATTCGGCTATCCTAGCCTTGTTTAATCTAAGTGTAGGTAAAGCTACTCTTCTTCGTCGTAATCGTCTGCTGGGTCTTGATTAATTTCTTCGCCGCATCCTATGCATTCACCTTGCAGATCCGTAGGCATCACAATAATCAAACCACAATGAGGGCAAAGATCGCCTTGTTGAAACATCCTGTATTCCTTCTACTTAATGGCTATTGCTTAGGATATTTTTGCTTACTCGCTTCTAGCCAGTCGTGAATCACTTGGCGAGCGGATTCCGACGGAGGTGCATTTCGTTTTCCGCAGATTTGGTCTATTTCAAAAGGAAATGCTTTGCTCGGGACGCGGCGTAAACCTATGGTTAAACGCTGAGGCTTGAGCATGCGGAACACCACATAACGATCGCTCATGATTCGGTTGTGATACACGCCAATACAGTGCTTCTGCTCGATGCCTTCGTGTTCAAGGTCGTAATAATCCGTGAGCGGATGAATGTTGTCATTGCCAAGTAAAGGAACGGGATAAGGGATGTCTTTATCCATTGGGCAGTTACCCTCCAAACGACGTAATTGGCGTTGCTCCGTCCAGCGGTCATGGAGTTGTTCAAACATCGCAAAAGAGTTCTGACTGGTAATCGCGCGCAGTGGATCATCCATCTCCAAATCTTGCCCTAGCAATATCGCATCTTGGAACATCGCCATCTTCGACGGTGCGTTAAGTCTGCCCTCTTCCACCATTGCAATCCCTAATCGGCTGCCAGTTAGAAATGGATGAACTTGGTCCAAACGCAGGGCTGTGTATCCAACTTTTGAGTAATGCTTAAACTTAAGGACTCGTCTTTGCAGCGGTTCGAGAATACGAACAATGTGGTCGAGTTCATCACCAACATTGTAATGAAGCTCTAGCTTGTCGATGAATTTGAGTGTCGCCTTGCTGCCGTCTAAGCCCAACTTGGTAAGGATCTTCTTCTGCCCTAAGCGACTTAGTGCCAGTGCTTTCTTGTTGTCGACACTGTATTTCATGCAGATCAAAGCCAAAATAACAGGCCTTAATTCAAGCAATTGCGCGGCTTCATAAGTATTCGCAGCAAGCCACAACATCTGGTATTGGTATTCTGGAAAGTCGTCGGTGATTTCACGATAACGCGCAGGTAATGAATTTAGCCAACGACCATTCACGTCAAACTGTTCAACAAGGTTGAGGCTCAGCCCAATGCCTCCATCAAGCGGTCGTCTACCATCTTCAAACACATGAAAGCCGACGAGCTTTTGAGACCAGTCTCGGATCTCAATATCGTAGTCGAAACCTAATGTTCGAGTGGGAATGGTTAGTAGTGCTGTCATTGATGCCTCTTCGTTATTGGCGCATTGAACTATCAAGCCTATCTAACAGCATAAGCTAGCGCTTCAACCACTATATCAACCTTTTGTAAATTTCTTATCAATCAAAGCGATATAAATACGATAGTGCTTAGAAGAACATTGAATGATGATTTTACGGAATATGAGATCTCTTCGATATCATTTGCGTCAACAGAAACTATGCTTGTTACATAACTCACAACAAGAGGCTTTAATTATGGATTACCGACATATTCTGGTCGCACTTGAACTGTCTGACGACACCAAGATTCTCATTGATAGAGCGACCTTCTTCGCTGATAAACTGGAGGCTGGCATTTCATTTGTTTATATCGATGGTACGCATGGAGAAATTTATCCAGAGCTCGTTGATATTCAGGGAAATGACGGTGATTTACCCATCAATGAAGATGCCGTTAAGCATTTGAAAGAGTTTGAAGCCTACGCCAAACACCCAATCAAGCACATTTTCGTGGGAACGGGTTATTTGAACGATAAGCTCAAAAATGCCATCGAAGCAAACGGCGTTGACCTATTGCTGTGCGGCCATCACCATGATTTTTGGCATAAGCTCATCTCCCATTCTAAACTGATCATCGATACTTCCCCTATCGATATTCTCGTTGTTCCTATGGAATAGAAGCTCCAGTTCGACACTCAAAAATAACCGGCTTTGCCAACCTCTATCGGTATTATTGGTTGGCTTGATATCCTCTTCAACACACTCATCCTGATCGAAATCTTCTATTTCCCACTTAGAGTAGAAATTTGTGATCTTGTCAGCTTATCAACTCGTAAGCGTCTAATAATTAACAAATCACGTCATTTCGATTTGAATCAACGTACTGAAATGTACGACCCAGACCATGCCTTCATCAATCAATGGACAGGCGGTAACGCAGTCTCAACAAACCTCACAAACCAGGACGCATTATGAAATTTAAAACGGTACGACTTGTATTAGGAGACCAGCTAAACATAGAGCACTCATGGTTTCGACAGGTTAACGATGACGTTATTTACATCATTGCTGAGCTCAAACAAGAAACGGATTATGTAGCGTCTCATATTCAAAAAGTGGCCGCTTTTTTCTGTGCGATGGGTTACTTCGCTGACGGATTAAAAGAACAAGGCCATCAAGTACTGCACCTAACTCTTGACGACACAACGCAATTTGAAAACCTAGATACACTTCTAAAGCACTATGTACACGAATTCGGCGCAGAGAAATTCGAATATCAAAGGCCAGATGAATATCGCCTTTTAGAGCAGATGAACAAGCTCAAGCTCACCAATGCGACCAAAGGTTGTTGTGATACAGAACACTTCCTCTTTCCATTCGAAGAGATCGAACAACAGTTTCCAAAAGACAAACACATCATGATGGAACACTTCTATCGCCGAATGAGAAAACGTTTCGACATTTTGCTAGAAGACGGAAAGCCCGTTGGCGGAAAATGGAATTACGACGCGAACAATCGAAATAAGCTCAAGAAACAAGACATCGAAAACCTACCTCAGCCGCTGATGTTTACCAATGATATAACCGACATTTTGCAACGTATCGAACGTCACCAAGTACAAACCATTGGTCAAGTCGGTAACCAGTTACTATGGCCGGTGAACCGCGCACAAAGCTTGTCTCTACTCGCTCATTTCTGCCAAGTCTGCTTGCCGTTATTTGGGCAGTTTCAAGATGCGATGACGACAGAGCACGACTCTAAATGGAGCTTGTATCATAGCCGTATATCGTTCTCGCTGAACAGTAAACTGCTGAGCCCTAAAGAAGTGATTGATGCAGCACTGTCGGCCTACCAAGCATCCTGTCTTCGAGACAGCTCACCAGATAAGCCAAGCATCGATATTGCACAGGTCGAAGGATTTGTACGCCAAATACTGGGGTGGCGAGAGTACATACGCGCCGTCTATTGGGCAAACATGCCTGCTTACGCCAACAAAAACCATTACTCAGCACATAATAACCTGCCCCATTACTTTTGGGACGGACAAACCAAGATGAACTGCATGAAGCATGCGATTGACCAGTCTCTTGAGTTTGCTTACGCGCACCACATCCAAAGGTTAATGATCACTGGCAACTTCTGTTTAATCACGGGTATAGACCCAGACCAAGTCGATAGTTGGTACCTCGGTATTTACGTCGACGCGATTGAGTGGGTTGAAATGCCAAATACGCGAGGTATGGCACTGTTTGCGGATGGCGGGATCGTCGGAACCAAACCATACTCTGCCAGCGGTTCCTATATCAACCGCATGAGCGACTACTGCAAAGGTTGTCACTACAAGATAAAAGAACGCAGCGGCGAACAATCTTGCCCTTTCAATAGCTTGTATTGGCGCTTTATGAACCAGCACCGCGATGCGTTAAACCGCAACCCACGCATGGGCATGTTATATCGCTCTTGGGACAACATGGACGAGCAATCACAACAAGCGATTCTCGATACCGCTGAAAAACGAATCACAAACTTGGAGGACTTATAATGGTGGAGCAACTCAGATTACACATATTGGTGGTCGGTGGGAGCGGCGGCATTGGTTTCGCTGTGGTTAAACACCTATTATCTGAGCTCTCTCGGTTTGATTTTCTTGATGTGCATGTAGACGCGACTTACCACTCTCAACAGCCGGAACTAGAAAACAATCGCTTGAGCTGGCACAAAGTCGACGCCACCGAAGAAGCTGATATCAAGCGTTTGAGTTCTGAGTTTGAACAACTTGATTGGTTGATCAACTGCGTGGGTATGCTCCACACTCCAGATCTTGGACCGGAAAAAAACTTGTCGTCTATCGACCCTGACTTCTTTCTGAAAAACATCTCTGTGAATACCCTGCCGAGCTTATTATTGGCAAAGCACTTCACGCCGATACTTAAAGCGAGTGACAATCCAAAGTTTGCTGTAGTTTCCGCAAAGGTAGGTAGCATTTCAGACAACAGATTAGGTGGTTGGTATAGCTATCGGTCATCGAAAGCGGCACTCAATATGTTTATCAAAACCATGTCGATTGAATGGCAACGCACCATAAAGAAAGGCACAGTATTAGCGCTACACCCAGGCACAACAGACACGGCTTTATCGAAGCCTTTTCAGACCAATGTCCCGGAAGGTAAGTTGTTTGAGTCGAGCTATGTCGCCCATCAATTGGTGGACATCATTCGCACTGCCACACCGGATAACAGTGGGCACTTCTACGCTTACGATGGTGAACAGTTAAATTGGTAGTTGATACGAGTGTCCGTCTTTCATTAGTGCTAAAAAAGAAAACCCAACAGAGTTGAAGCTCCATTGGGTTTTTATTTAGAAAGAACGCCTCTGTTTTAAAAGGCGTTTGGTTGATATCTAGCTAAAGATCAAAACTGATCATCACGATTATTCAGCCCAATTGAACTTAGTATCGTCAACACCTTCTTTCTCTTCTTTAGATCGCTCGCGTCGATGTTGTTCTTCAATTCGCGCAGCGTCTATCTCTTGCATGATGGCTTCGATATCAGCCAAGTCGTCGGTTTCCGTAAACTCACCCGTCAGTTTGCTGTCTGGCTTCAAGTCGCCTTTCTCGTACAGCGCCCACATTTCCTTGGCATACTCGGTTTTTGCCAGTTCAGGAGCAAACTGAGCGTAATAGTCACGGATGTTATTGATGTCACGAGCCAGCATCCACTCAGCGTTGTTGTTAGCCGAAGCGTCAACCGCTTGTGGTAGGTCGATAATTACTGGACCGTACTCATCCACCAATACGTTGAACTCAGACAAGTCACCATGGATCAAACCAACACACAGCATTTTAACTACGTAAGTCATCATCACGGCGTGGTCTTCGATCGCTTGTTCTGGCGGCATTACAACATCGTTCAATCTTGGAGCCACATAACCGTCATCATCAGTGACTAGCTCCATAAGCAGCACGCCATCAAAACAGCCATAAGGCACAGGCACACGTACGCCCGCTTCTGCCAGTTTATATAAGGCATCCACTTCAGCACTTTGCCAAACCTTTTCTTGTTGTTCACGACCAAAGCCAGAGCCTTTTTCCATCGCTCGAGCGCGGCGGCTATTTCGGACTTTTCGGCCTTCACGATACGCGGTCGCTTTTTTGAAGCTGCGTTGGCTTATTTCCTTATATACCTTGGCACAACGGATCGTATCGCCGCAGCGCACAATGTACACCGATGCTTCTTTGCCACTCATGAGTTGGCTTGTCACCTCGTCGACTAAACCGTCGTCAACTAAAGGCTGTATTCTTTTAGGTATCTTCATGCCGCCTTTATACATCACTTATCTTACAGATAGAAATATTAACTTGAGAAATGAATGACGAAACGATTAAAGGATCATCAAAATTACGACAAAGGAAGGAAATATTGGAGTTAACGGGTTTAGATCATGAGGATTGACCTGATCTATTCAGATTATGGGACTAAGACTTATTACGACGACAACGTTCAGAACAGTAGATCACGTCATCCCAACAGCGCTGCCATTTTTTACGCCATGCGAAAGGCTTTTGGCAAACAGGACATATCTTAGTCGGTAAATGGGGTTTCTTGTGCATGGCCGTTCCCTTCTTGAAGCATCCACTTCCTGCGTTTACTAGAGATTCCCTATTACGCTCGTACCTCGCTTTAGGGAATGACGAAGGTAATGCGAACAAATCTAGATTCCCTATTACGTTCGTACCTCGCTTTAGAGAATGACGAAGGCAATACGAACAAAGCCTAGTTCTCTATGACGTTCGTTCCTGACTTTAAGGAGTGACTGCGTAGTGATTTGTGACTACTCCCGACTCCGTCATCCTCGAGAAGGAGGAACGACTGAGTCGGGGATCTGCTTCATCTAGCTCTGCTTCTATTTCTGCGCAGATAAATTTAGCAAGAACCAAAGTAACAACCTAAGCGACAACCTTGTACTGCTTCTCCATCTCACTCACACCTAAGCCAGAGTGTTTTGTCACTTTAAGCTGAACGGGCACTCGCTCTTTCAGTGCTTCAACGTGGCTAATGACACCGATCATCTTGCCTGATGCATTCAAGTTATCTAACGCGTTAAGGGCAATGTCCAATGTGTCACTATCCAACGTGCCGAAACCTTCATCTAAGAACAGAGAATCAATACTGGTTTTGTAGCTCACAAGATCAGAAAGCGCTAATGCCAACGCCAAGCTCACCAAGAAGCTTTCGCCACCTGATAACGTCTTGGTGTCACGCATAACATCGCCCTGCCAAGTGTCGAGCACTTGCAGTTCTAAACCATCATCGGCTTTACGTTTTAGCTCGTAACGACCATGCAAACGCTGTAGCTGCTTGTTCGCCAAGTACACCAAGTTTTCCAGTGTTAGACCTTGAGCAAACTTACGGAACTTGTCGCCGTTCTTAGAGCCGATAAGTGAGTTCAGACGTGAAATATCATCAAAGTCGACCTGTTGCTCGTCGATTTGCTTGAACAGATCTTGTTGATTACTACGGTTCTGGTTATCCGTTTCAAGATTGGCAGAAATTGCGCCGATCTTTGTCGCATGGCTTTGCTGTGCGTTTTGACACTCAGTAGTCGCTTCTTCAACTTGCTGCTGGTTTTGCTCTTGCCATGCTTTCGCATTTTCATGGCTTTGTAGCTCCACTTGCGCCGCTTTAGCGGTGTTCAACCTAGCTTGCGCACTGACAATCGCTTCGTCTAAAGACTTCTTCAGGCTTTGAAGTTGAGCTCTAACCTCTTCGTCTAACAACGCTGCTTCAAAATTAGCCTCACCTTCGAATGGGCTCGTTTTCAGCGCTTCTAGCCAAGCATTTGTCGCCTGTGTGTGGCTTGACTGCTTGCTGACCAACTCGTCCGAGAAACCAGTGTGTTTGGTTTGCTCGGTTCGATGTTCAAGTTCACTACGGTTAAGCACCAACTGCGTGGCATCAAATGCATTTACCGCGTCAGTGACTTTTTGCTTCATCGCATTGCTGGTGGCTTGAATATCTTTGTCACCAAACAACTCTGTTCGTTCAGCCGTTACACGAGTGAGTTCTGACACTAAAGACTCACTCTGTTGCGTCAGTGTCGCGAGCTCTTTCTCAACACTGCTTAGCTTGTCGTCTAACGTTTTCAATTCGGCATTTTGAGTAATCAGTTGCTTCTCAATATCGGCCTGTTGCTGTTTGGTTTGCTGCCATGTGCTTGATGCTTGCGATTTCGCAGTAAACCAATCATCGATATGCTCAAGTTCAGGTGCTTCGATAGAAGTTTGAACAATGCTCTCTTTCAAAGCGTTCCATTGCTGGCCTTTCGCTTGAGCTATTTGAGTCACTTGCTCGTTTGCGACTTGGTTTTGCTTATTCAAATCAGCTAAGCGTTGCTCGGCCAACTCGAGATTAGACTGCGCCTTGTCAGCCATAACACTTACAGACAGGCGTTGTTTCTCAGCTTCAGCGTAATGCGCTTTAGCATCACCCAACGCTTTGAGTTGCTGCGCGCTCTGACTTAGTTGAAGTTCACACTGCTGAGCAAAGGTCGCGACTGTAGCTTCATTGCCTAAATCGTTAATCGTTAGCAGTGCCAGTTCAGGAGCCGTGCCAACGAAATCCGATAAGCTCTGTTGAAGCTTGCCGACAACGCCTTGCCAATTCAGCTGAGCTTGTTGAATATCCGCTTGCGCACGTTGAATGTCATCGTTAAGCGCCACAATCACAAGGGTAAGAGAATCTAACTGCTGACGATGCTCTTGGCCTTCTTTCTGAATCGCTGCTAATTCTTGTTCCTCAAGCTCTTTCTGGGCATTCAAATCCTTCGAACTTTGTGATTGTTCGATCGCATGGTCTGTTGAACCACACAATGGACAATCCATACCTGGCTTCAATGACGCTCGGTATTTCGCAAGGTCACCTTCTTGATCAATTAAGCGAACTAAACGTTCAAGTGAGGTCTTTTTTTCTTGGTATCGCAGAAGCAACACTTCACGCTCTTTCGAAAGCTTGTCGACCAACTGGGTGTTGGTTTGATGTGCCTGTGTTTTTGCGTGCAGCTGTTGTTGGGCATTTAGGAAACAACGATTGATCTCGAGTAATGAGTGCGTATTGCGATTCCAAAACTCCAACAGATCTTTTTGCGAATTCAACACTTGCTCGCTAGTGTTGCCTTGCAAGGCTTCCCACTGTTGCTTTGCACTACTTTCTAGCACAACCAATTCAGCTAAAGTTTTATCTTGCGTTGCTTTAGCGTCTTGAGCAGATTTGATAATCGTTTGCTGTGCATCAACCGCAGACAAGGCTTGCTTCGCTGAATTCAACTGCTCTGAATGCTGGCGCTCTAGAGTACGAACTTGCTCGACCTTTGCTTGCCACTGACCTAGGTATTTTTCCAAATGCTGGTCAGCTTGATGCGTATTTAAGTACTCAGTACTGCGTTGATCTTGTTGCTTTAGTGCATCTATTTTTTGAACCAAAACGACCTGTTGATTAAGCTGCTGCGTATGTTGCTCGTTTAGCGTGTTCGCTGCATTAACGGTCGCAGTTTGCTTATCTTTGAGTACGGCAATTTGGTTGTCTAGCGGACGCACGAGATCGATGATCTTATCTTGATCTTGTTGCTCACTTTTTACCTGTTCGACAATCGCACTGCTTTGAGTCAGTTTAGTTTGCGCGTCTTGCATTTCTGCATCACGAACGGCAAGTAACTTGGTGCTGTTATCTAGGTGAGCTTGAGTAGTGTTCACCTCTTGTTCGCAACGCTTTAAATCTTTGTGTACTGGACGCAGCTTTTCAGCCGGCTCACTGTTTGCCAAGCGCTCTAGTGACGGTTGGTTACGGTCTAGTTCATCTTGAGCGGTTTTCAGATCGAGCTCACTGGTCGCAATAGTTTGCTCAGCTTTGGTCACGTCTTTCCACCAGCTAAGATGCACTTGCCACTCTTTTAATTGCTCGGCTAAACGCTTCTGCTCTACTTCTAGCGTTTCACGCTCTGCGGTCAGCTCTTTGATTTGCTCTTCAGACAGTAAGCTCACACCTTCAGCTTTCGCTTTAAGTTGATTAAGCGACTCTTCACTCGACTTAAAATGATCGTAGATGCGCTCTGAGATCAGGCTATACACTTCGGTACCCGTTAGCTCTTCTAGTAGCTCTGCACGATCGTTGGCATTGGCATTTAAGAACGCCGCAAACTCACCCTGAGACAGCATGATCGATTTAGTAAAGCGTGAGAAATCGAGGCCCGTGACCTGCTCCACCAACTTGATCTTCTTAGTGAGCATGGTCTCTAACACTTTATCTGTGTCGGCATCTGCAAATTCACAGGTCGGCGTTTGCAGTGCGCCATCATGTTTGCCACGTGCGCGCTTTTGGTGGAAGTTAGAGCGGTACGTTTTACCCTGCACTTCAAATTCAAGCTCAGCAAAGCACTCGCCCGTACCACGAGTCATTAATTCATTATTACCTTTAGCAATGCTTTTCAAACGCGGTGTGCGATGGAAAAGTGCCAAGCAAATCGCATCAAGAATGGTGGTTTTACCCGCCCCAGTTGGACCAGTAATTGCGAACAGACCGTTTTCTGCAAACGGCGATTGGGTAAAATCGAGCTTCCAGCGCCCTTTCAAAGAGTTCAGGTTTTCAAATTCTAGGCTTAAAATCTTCATACGATTACTCTTCTACTTTATTGGGCGCTTGAGCGCTTTCAGACACTTCGACCATCACTTGTTTGAACTTCACCGTCATGCGCTCTAAACGCGCTTTTTCAGAATCGGTTTCAAACTCTTCTAAGGCAATACGCTTCGTAAACACGTCCATCGGGCTCAGTTCAGATAAGGTCTCTGCCGACTCTTGCTCTAATGCTTGATTACGACGCTCTCTTGCTCGGCGCAGTTGAAGTACTTCCACATTCAATCCTTCGGTCAGTGCGCGCATACGTTCTTGTAGATCCGACAAGTAATCTTGCGCTTGCACTTCTATCGATAACCATACGCTTTGGTCGCTATCTAAACCTATGTATTGGTTAAGCTGAGATTCGATCTCGCTCAAGTCGCCTTTGATTTCAGCTAGAGGTTGGAATGTGGGAACAGGCAGTTGAGAAATGGTGCGCTCACCTTCAACAAACTCAACCACACACACTTGTTTTTGAGACTTAAGTTCATCAAAACTTAGTGGGATTGGAGAGCCTGAATAACGAATGTATTCACGCTTTGCCACCACTTGTGGGCGATGGATATGACCAAGTGCGATATAGTCTGCGTCTGGGAAGCCATCAGCGGCGAAACCATCAAGGTTGCCGACATAGATATCACGCACAGAATCCGATTGTTGGACACCCATCGCCGTTAAATGACCGGTAGCGATAATCGGCATGTGCTCGCTGTTTACAAACGTCGCGCGCTTAGCAACCGCCGCATCATAAACACTTTGATAATGCTGTTTGATTGCATCGCCGAGTTGCTTCTGACGCTCAACGCCAGTGACACCCGCCTGGCTCATCAACACATCGCGAGGGCGAATAAAAGGAATGGCACAAACCAGCGCTTCTACATCGCCGTTCTTGCCTTTTAGTTCGACAACCTGAGTCGCATGATCTTCATTGGTATTAGGAATCACGTCTGCGCCCATGTATTTGAGCAGCTGTTGTGTCTCTTTAAGCACAGAGACTGAATCGTGATTTCCACCTAATAACACCAATTGGCAACCGATCTTGTTCGAATCGACCACAAACTTGTTATACATCTCACGAGCGTAACTCGGCGGTGTACTGGTATCGAAAATGTCGCCAGCAACAATGATCGCGTCGATGTCGTGCTCTGTAACTTGCTCAAGTAACCATTGTAAAAACCGTTCATGTTCATTCTTGCGGCTTTTATTGTAGAAGTTTTGGCCAAGGTGCCAATCGGACGTGTGAAGAATCTTCATTGCTGCTCACTGGAAGTCTGTAATACCTTTAATCTACCAAAATAGTCGGCATAATTCCCTTTTATAAGCTTGTGAAAACCAACTAATTTCAGGCTTTGGACCAACTCCGCCCATAGCGTGACCAATCGTTATTTTTGACATAAAAAAACCGCTCAACGTTAGAGCGGTTTTAGGTGTCCATAGCTTTAGCTTTAAGCTATTTCACAGAGGTCGTCAAAAATTGTACGAAGCGCCCAGAGTTACTGTGCTAAACGCTAAATCACGGCTTGCCAGTCTATTACCATTCGGGCCGAAGAATTCGATATTTACTGCATCTGCTTGTGAGATTAAACGTAAGGTTAGGCTTTCTACTGGCGTGTATTCAACACCTATACCAAAATGGAAGCCTAATTACGCGCAGCTAGACAATCAAAGATATTGCAATAGATGCCATGATCACGCCAACGACAAATTCCAACACCTTCCACGCTCTCGGGTTCTTAAACATTGGAGCCAAGAAGCGAGCGCCATATCCAAGTGAAAAGAAGAACACGAATGACGCCGATACCGCCCCAGCGCCAAACAACATTTGATCCGGTTGATATTGAGTTGAGATAGACCCCAGCAATACCACAGTATCCAAATACACATGCGGGTTAAGCCAAGTGAACGCCAAACACATCGCAATCGCTTTGGTTAATGAGTCTTTAGTTTCTGCCGTGGCTTCTAAGGCGTGGTTTTCGGTAAATGCTGATCGGAAGCTTAAGAATGAATAGACACCCAAAAAGATAGCGCCACCATAACGGGCGAACTGCTCTACTTGTGGGAACTGCTTAACGATTGCGCCAAAGCCCGTCACGCCAAAGCTAATCAGTAAGGCGTCGGAAATGGCACATACAGCACAAACTGCCAATACGTGTTGGTTCTTAAGCCCTTGCTTTAAAACAAACGCATTTTGAGAGCCAATCGCAAGAATCAGCGAAAGGCCAAGGGAGAAACCTGCAAAGTAAGTCGACATCTAAGGCTAGTCTCTTAACCCAACTCAATACGCATAAACTGGCTGTGCGGATCCAACACATAATCAGCAAAGGGTTCACAGTATCCAAAGCCAAACTTTTCATACAGGTTACGTGCGGCCTTAAAGTAGTCTTCTGAGCCAGTCTCTAAGCTGATTGTTTGATACTGGCGAATGGCCGCTGTATCTAATACGTGTTGTAAAAGTTGGCTGGCAACACCTGACTTTCGAGCAAACTGTGAGGTCCTCATTGATTTGAGTTCAGCGTGTTGGGTATTTAGCTCTTTAATGGCAACACACCCAAGTAGTTGGCTGTCTTTCCAAGCACTGAAAAAAGTAATCTCTGGTGACTTGAGCCCATCTAGATCCAGTGCATGAACGCTTTCGGCTGGCGAAGTGGCGTACATATCAGCGAGGTGCTCTTCAAGTAATTCAATGACTTCCCCACCCGACAAGTCATCCACCTTAATTTCTATTGAAGCACTGCTTTCCAATGCTGTTCTATTTTCCATTGAACCCTGTGCATTTATTGCTGATGTCATTGTTTCAACTCTCCTTGTTTAGTTCGCTTATTTAGCTTGAGTGATTTGGTTTTTATCAACAGCCCACTTTCCTGAATTGTTTCCTTTTCAAGAACTCGGTTTGAATCAGTAAAATTACTGATTAATCATAAAATTATAAATGTCACACTGGGTTTACCTAGATACCATATTTTTCCTATCTCGTCTCGTGATAAAAGCGTTCCGCAAAGCCCGTATGGTCGCTGCATTGAGGGAGCAACACCTGTTTTAGTTAACGAATAAGTAGTCAGGGCAAAGTGAATAGCGATGACACGCGTACTGATGTTGTTGGCAGCTTAAACATCCCTTTAAACGGTCTCATTTAAAACGACCATAAGTTAGAAAATAAAACGCTTTCATTGATCGAATATTTGATTGCGATTTTCCAATTTCGGTATATGATGCGCCACCCTAATTTTTCAGCTTATGCTGCAGGCAAATATGTCCGCCAACGCACTCTATACCGACCTATCCGGTTACTATGATTTAATGTGTGTAGATATTGACTACCAAGCGCAAAGTAACTGCGTACGTAGACTCCATCAAATCTTTGGAAATGAAGGAAAAACACACCTCGACTTAGCTTGTGGCACTGGCCCACACGTTCGTCATTTTATTGATTTCGGTTACCAAAGCGGTGGCCTAGATCTTAACAAGCCGATGTTAGATATCGCAGAAGTTCGCTGCCCGGAAGCCAAGTTCTCAGTACAAAACATGAGTAACTTTGAGGTCACGGAACCACTCGATCTTATCACTTGCTTCCTGTATTCCATCCATTACAACGATGGCCTTGAGAAGCTTAAAGAGTGTATTGAAAGTGTGCATCGTGCGTTAAAGCCAGAAGGTATTTTCTGTTTTAACGTGGTTGATAAAGACAAGATCAGCAACGACCTGTTTGTTAGACACACAACAAACCAAGACAAAGACGATTTCACGTTCCGTTCTGGTTGGTATTACTCTGGTCAGGGTGATAAGCAAGCGCTAAAGCTTAGCATCGAAAAGACGACTGCTGGTGAAACTCAAGTGTGGAATGATGAACACCCAATGGTGGCATTCTCGTTTAAAGAGTTAATCGAGATATTGAAGCCCTACTTCGAGGTTAATATCTTCGAGCACGATTACGACAAGCTGATTCCTTGGGATACTCAGTCCGGTAATGCGCTGATCACATGTGTCAAAATCTAGATTAATAGATAAACGGCAAATTAAACCAAATCTATAGATCAAAAAAGAACCCACACTCGCCATTCTCCTTTTAGAGCATCAGCCAGTGTGGGTTCTTTTGTATCAAGCTATCAGTTACTGAACTCTAAATTAGAAGTCCGCTGTCATACCTACGTAGTAAGTACGTGGCTCTTCAACATAGCCCATGCTCTCTAGCTCTTGTGATACAGCTTCGTCAGTTAAGTTCGTGATACCTGCACGTAGTCGTACTGAAGCATTCACGTTGTAGACAGCACCTAGGTTCAGCGTTGTGTAAGCGTCTTGAGTTAGATCGCTTTCGATCTGACGTTCACCACGGTAACGCGCACTCACGAAGGTACTTAGATCGTAAGTTGGGCTCCAGTTCAGTTTAACTAAACCCGAATGCTTGTAACGCTCAAGTAATTCGTCACCAGTAGACTTATCTTCAGTGTCTAAGAATGTGTAATTACCAGACACACCCCATTCATCAGTAATTTGGAATTGGCCTGTAAGCTCAGCACCTTGAACTACAGCCTCTGATACGTTTGTATAAGTACGCTTACCATTCACATAGCCAGTTGAGCTTGAACTATCAGCGCAACCTTTACCCGATTCAAACACTCCGCCGTTCTCACAATAGGTTTCATCACGATCAATTAGGTCGTTGATTTCATTTCGGAATAAGGCACCTTCAACATTCCAACGAGGTTGGCTATAAATCGCAGCGATCTCATAGTTCAAGCTGGTTTCGGGCTTAAGATCTTCATTACCATGTAAATCACATACGCCTTTACAGCTATTAACTGTGTAGTCTGTCTGATTTTGAGTCAATGTTGGTGCTTTAAATGCTTTACCCACACCACCCTTGATGATCAGGTCATTCGTTGTTTGATGAACCAAGTACACACGTGGGCTGAACTCTTCACCGTACAGTTCATGCTTATCTAAACGACCACCAATGGTTGCCGTTAGTTGATCCGTCATTAACCATTGGTCTTGAACAAATAACGCACCTTGATAAGCTTCAGATGTACCATTGACTAAGTTTTCTTTGTTGGTTAATTCACTCAACTGGTAGTCCATACCAAACGTTACGGTGTGACTATCACCAAGATAAGTGGTCGCCGAAGCTTCAACAATTTGAGTCAGCTCTTCGATGTCACTGCTGTAGTTAGTATCAGAATCCGCAGCGTCGTTGTCAGTCACATTTTCGCGTGAGTAGCGAACTTGTGTATCACCCCAGCTCCAAAATCCGCTGTGCGTAATAGCTTGGCTCTGACGCACTACTCGTGTGTCAGACTCAATCACAGACGATACGTTTTCTGCAGATGATTCACGTTCGTCGTCACTGTAACCAAAATCGAAATCAATGGTTTGGTTGTCTGTTGCATTCCATGTCAGGCTCGCGAGTAAGCTTAATGTCTCTCTTTCTTCTAACGCAGTAATGTCTGAACGATCGTAACCAGAGCTATGCGTACCAGAATAGGGTTGCCAAGCATCACGGCTAGTTTGGTTAACAGATAGGCGAGCAAACAACTCGTCTTCAATCAACGCACCAGATGTCGTGAAGCCCATCGAATACTCTTCCCCTCCATCACCATCAAGTGGAGATGAAGTGTCCATGCTCAGTGTAGAGCTCCAATCGTTTTCTGGAGCCTTAGTGATGATGTTGATTGTACCGCCCATACCATCTGAACCGTAAAGTGCAGACATTGGGCCACGGATGATTTCAACGCGTTCGATCGAATCAGCAGGAATCGTTGATAGGTCAAAGTCGTTACCACGGATGATGGCACTTGCAGAGCTTAAACGACGACCGTTCACCATGATAAGAGTGTAATCTGAATCCATACCACGAATAGAGATCATCTGACGGCCAGCACGTGTGCTATCAAAATCAGACTCTACACTCGTTGATTCTGCAACGATGTCCGCCAAGGTAATACCAGGGCTGTCTTCAATGTCTTGCGCGGTGATAACCGACATTGAAGCTGGCGCTTGTTTTAGTGCCATCTCGGTACGAGTTGCCGTAACAACCATTTGCTCATCTGTTGCTTGCGCTTCTTCTTGCGCCAACACGTTAGCTGAAAGTGAGGTACAAATAACAGCGACTGCGATCGAAAGGGGTTTACGAACCAAAAGGGGTTTGCGAATCAAAAGAGATCTCTCAGACATGATATTCATTCTTATATGTGATTGGTAATGATAATAGTTTGCATTAAACAACCAACTACCACTCTTATCAACGAAAGTTTCATACCAAAAATCGATTCTCGTTATTCACCATTCAAATAATGAAAGAGATCTATATCCAACTCGATAGGTATTCGTAATTTTCATTCACCCTGCAGATGGATTATGTATAAAGCTCTTTGAATATATTGCGAACCCAGCGACACATCGGGTCGTTATGAAAGCGCTTATGCCAGTATAAGTAGACGTCTTCTGATGGGTGGCGCAACGCTTTAGGCACGCGTTTACAAACAAGATCTCTTTGCGTAGCGGCTTGTTGAGCAAAAGGTGTCGGTAAATGAAAGATGATGTCGGTTGCTTCTGCCATATCCGGCGCGACGTTAAAATTGGAAAGCTGAATTGGAATGGACAGCTGGCGCTGCTTATCAATCAAGCCAAGATCTTTAAATCGACTTTCGATCGAGAGCTTCTTATCCCCTTGCAGTGAGATTTGACCAAGTTGGCTATTCAACAAGTCATCAACCGTGATCTCTTTGTCCGCCAAAGGATGTTTTTTACTCATCAGCAAACGGTAATCGCGGCTAATCACGAACATTCGATACAAATTTTGCTCTGAACTTAACGGCTCGTGGGTCGACAACACAAAGTGCGCATCACCGGATAACAGAGGCTCAAAGTGTCGTTTAGGAATCGAGTCGATATCAACAGTCATGTTTGGCGCTTGTTGACGTATCTCCGCAACTACCTTGGGCAGCAAGTGCGCGACATTAGGCACTAAACCAAAGAAGCGAACCGTACTGTCACTGCTTTGCGGTTCGAATACATCGCCATGTACCAGCTTTTCTAAACGTGTCAGTACCGAATTGAGATCTTGCTTAATGGCTTCTGCTTTTGGCGTTAACTCATAGCCATAAGCCGCTCGCACCAATAGATCATCATTGAAAACGGTACGCAGTTTTTGCAGAGATCGGCTCACCGTAGGTTGGCTCATATCCAGCGCCAATGCCGTGTTGGAAACGTGCTTCTCTTCAAGAAGGTGTTTAAGAATAACGAGTAGATTGAGGTCGACTTGAGCAAGATTCATTATGCAAATATTAACAATATATAAAATTCAATGTGCGCATAGTGCTATTTCTTAACATGTAATACAATTGATAATCACTCCTATTTTGATCTAGAGCAATATGCAGAGCAGAGTTTAAGGTTAAGTGGGTTTTAAAGCTCTAAGTCAGAACTGTTTAAACATAAAAAAGAGAGGCACAATGGCCTCTCTTTGATCGTCTACTTTATATTGCTAGCGTTGAGCTATCAGACTACAGCTTTGTCCAAGCATCTTGCCAGTATTGGCTATCTGCTGGAGCGTAAGACGCGCTTGCACACCATGCCGTGTATGGCCAAGGCTTACATTCGTACAAGCCATTATCGCTGCCGACCACAATGTCACCCGCTGCGTAGTTTGTGCCCGCTTCATATGGAGGGTAATCACCTGGAGGAGGTGTTGTTCCGCCACCGTCTTTAACAGCGAACGAATCGTTTACCATCACCATTTCACCGTCTGTCGCAGTACCAACCACTTCAAGTTTATACTGACCTTCAGCAACATCGTACAGGTCCATTGTAACGGTACGGCTATCAGTTAGGCTCACTTTAGTCTGTTCAACAACAGTGCCTGCGCTATTGATTACCATTGCAGTTACGTCAAGCGCTTCATTTGACGCTAGTGTGAACTCTAAATGTATGTTGCCATTATCTAGAATGTATTCAGACTGAAGACCAGATACGTTTAGCTCGAGATCATCACCTGGATCTGGGTTACCACCACATGAAGAGTCTGAAACTTTTCTCCAAACGCCCCACTCACCTGTTGTTCCTGGCTCTTCGCCGCGAGTGTACCAACCTGCTCCCCACGTTGAACCGTCATGAGATACTTGGTCACCTTCAACATAAACGGTGTCGGCATCCCATGCAGCAGCACAGTTAGAACCATCAGTTACAGACACTTTACGGTCAACGGTTACGGTTTGGTTCGCGCTGTCTGTCACGCTATACACAAGTGTGTAGTTGCCGATTTCATTTACATCGACACTGCCAGTGTGTGTAATAGTGCTTGTCAGGTCGCCATCTTCAGCATCATTCGCCGTCACGCCTGCCATAGCATCAAATGCAGTACCCAACACAACGGTTGTGTCAGATACGCCATTAAATACTGGCTTCTGGCTGTAAACCTCTACCGTTCTCGCTTTAGTGGTTTCGTTGTTATCGCTGTCTTTCACTCGGTAAGTCAAAACGTAAGTGCCAATAACACTGGTTTCAACGTAACCTTCAACATCGATTGATGACGTTAGATCGCCGTCTTCTTTGTCTGTTGCCGTCACGCCATCCATAGGATCAAACGTTGTGCCGTGAAGAACACGCGTATTTTCGACACCTTTAAGAACGGGCTCGCCCTCGACTGGTGGTGGCGTTACCTGACCGTGTACAAACGGGCCGTAGTCTTTAATGAACTGCTCGTTGTATTGTTGGCCGTTTTTGTTGGTGCCCATGTCCCAGTTGATAGACCAAGTCATCACACCACGTAGCGGTTGACCTTGCGCCGTTAGGCTATCGAACGCGTCGTACAAATCTTGTGGCTCTTGAACAAAACCGGTTGCTGCAGCATCGATACTTGAAGGGATACCAAACACAAGTTTGTCGTGTGGGATCTTATGGAAGCCACGCGTACCGTTGATTAGGGAATCAGAGATGTAGTAAATGAACTCTTCTTTTAGTGCATCATTGTTTTGAGCAATCCAACCGACACCTTCAACCCAGATGCCATCGCCACCTTGGTTGTAAAACTGTGGGTTTATCCAGTCGTAGTAGCCTTCTAGATTGTCGATGTAGGGAACATACTTACCGCCCGTCGTTAGATAAGGGAACTCAGGCGCCATAGTAATAAGGAAGTTTTTGCCTTCAGTACGGTAGTGATCTTTCACTAGCTTAAGTGCATCAGGAATTACCGTTTGGTTGTTTGCTGCAGTTACCGCGGCTTGTTCAAGGTCGATATCTAGACCATCAAAGCCGTATCGCTCAGTAAGACGAATGATCTCATCAGCAAAGGCTCTTTCATCACCGGTTTCAAGCTCTACGTGTGCATCTGCACCACCTAAAGCCAACAGCACAGAGCGACCTTGCTTGTTGAGTTCCGAGATTTGGTCAATAAATTGTTCTTCTGAAAGCCCAATGGTTGGGTCCAGTTTAAAAGTTGGGATTCGACCATCAGCCACATCGTAGACCTTCATGAATGACACATTCACGATGTTGTACATTGGGTTCACTTCATCCAGCGTCACACATGGCGCATTACCACCTTGGTAGCCGCCACCGTCACACCAGTTATGCCAATAGCCAACCACCACGCCAGAGTCTGGATTCGTCATATCTGAACCATTCGCATAAACAGCGCCAGACATTGCCGCCATGCCGAGCGATACTGCTAATTGTAGAGCTTTACGTTTCAACATTAGTCCCACTTCCTTACTTAACAGCTGTGCCAATCACAACCGAACCAATTCATTGTAATCATGAATATTTATAGAAAAGTAATGGAATTTTTAGGAAAAGATGACCTTTGATTTAACTTGTGATTTTAAGTCACAGATTGAATATCAGAATCAATATGACTTTGACTTTTCATTCAAATTGAAATGCTAAAAACTGTTATTTTCGGTCGAATACATTGACCATGAAAATACTTAATCAATCTTAATTCACTAAGATAATTAACCAAAAATATAAAAAATCACCGATAGGAAAAAATAAACTTTAAATCGGCAAAAATCACCCCAAATACGCCGTAATTACTGACCTAAGACCAGATACCATTGCGAGTGATATCACTAAAACAGCCTGGATATAGCCATCATACATGTGCTAGCAATACACACGTATAACGGAATATAGGAGCAAGAATTTGTAGGATTTTGAATGTATACGTCGGGAGTTTTTCAGTTAACCGTCAGTGCCAGATGAATAATATGCATCCAATAGTGAAATAAAATTCACCTTATCAAGTTCATTAAGTTGATTAATTCCAGCCGCTGCTTTTCTTCCTCCGCCAGTCGCAAAACTTGAGCAAATTTCGTCTGCACCCGTTCTATTTGATAATGGCGCACGTAAGCTCACCGTGTAAGACTCGCCGTCTTGGTTTTTCGTTAATACTGCTTGCGCTCGGTTTGGATCTTGATTAACGATTTCATTACCAAATACGCCACTGATGCGCCTTGCCCAAGTCTCGCCTGGTAGTTCAAACACACGTGCGACTTCACTTTCATAAACAGGAGCAAGGTTTGATAACTGCTGGCAATCATTTTGACAAGCAGCTCGCAGTCGATAAAACACCGAGTCTTTATCATCCAAAAGATCAAACGGGTTCGGGTATTGATAAAGGGTTTCGTAGAGCTCAGCTGGCGTGAAATGCAAATCACTGAGTGACGAACCGTAACCGTTGTAGTTAATCAAGGTACCTAGCTCTTCTAGAAACTCTTTTTGAGATTGAGCGAATCCATTTTCATCCGCTAGCCGCGCCGCCACCGTTTTTAGATTGTCGCCAAAGGCAGCTGCGATTGCCCAAGCCACATGCGCACCATTCAGCTTCTGGTTAATCAGCAAGCTCGTGCAGCTCTCTGGCGCGGTATCAATCAGAGTATCTAAATGACTAGAAGTTGGGACATCCCCTGTTCGGTGGTGATCGCAATAAAATACATTGATGTTTGCGTCTAGCAGTGAGTGCAGTGCAGGCAGGTTTTTCTCCATCGATACATCTAAAACGGTAACGGAAGAAACATCACCTTGCTTACCCGGCTCCATAGTTTGAGTAACAACTTGAGAGACCAACTTAATATCACGCTTAACACCAGTAATGAGCACGCTCTCTCTTGGCTCACTTAATCGCAGCTGTAACAACGCGATTATGCCATCTGCGTCTCCGTTGAATACGTCGTAGTGCATGTTGTTCCTCTTCCTATAGATTTAACCGTTTGCCAGAAACGCGCCAATTCGTTTGTGTGTTCGATAGTCTGTCATTATTTTAGTTATATTTCACAGATACTTAAGTCTATTTTGGAATGCCTTATTCTCATTAGATTGAAAAGATAAACACATTAATAATATTGTATGACTTATGTCACAGTAAAAGAATACGAAAAGATTATAAAATAAGCGCCTCCCACTTAATGATAAAGAGACGAATGAACACTACCACCACTCTTGTTTATGACACTTTGAAAAGCCTTGCTGCTCACGCTCCTGAGCAACATGCCGAGATTCGCCAGCGTTTATATGAGCAGTTGAGCCTGCCATTTAACAAGCAGCTCTCGTTATACGCTAATGTGCTTGGTCCTATCAGCTCAGGTAAGTTAGCGGGATGCGACAATATTGATAAAGCGGTTGAACTGGCACTGGATGTGCTGGAAGGCCGAAATAAGTAGTCCCCCCTTTAATACGTAATATAACGGCCCAGATCTTCCCCCAGATCGGGCCGTTTTTTTATTCTCGTCATTTATCTATTTGAATTTCAGGTACAAAAAAGGCGTAGATGATCCACGCCTTTTGTTTTAGTAAGTTCTATGTTGTTTATGAAGTCTTGAACTGCGCGACCGCTTGGTCCATATCGTTCGCTTGCTCTGCTACCTTGTCCACTTCAACTAAGCAATGCTGCGCCGAAGCGTTATTGTCGTTCGAGATAGTGTTCAGCTCAGTAATTGAGTCACTCACTTGCGCCATTACTGCGCCCTGCTCTTCAATCGCTGAAGCAATACGTTCTGAATTACCTTGGATGCTTTCCATGTCGCTCAAGATAAGTTGCAAGCTCGCATCCAGCTCTTCCGAATCTTTCAGCGTTAGTTGACCTTGTTGATTACACTCGCCAATCTCTGCCATCGACGCCTGCATCTGGCTTTGAATTGCACTCACCACTGAAGTTATCTCTGTGGTCGATTGATGCGTTCTGCTTGCTAGTGCGCGTACTTCATCGGCAACTACCGCAAAGCCACGACCTTGTTCACCCGCACGTGCTGCTTCAATTGCTGCGTTCAATGCCAATAGGTTAGTTTGTTCTGCAATGCCTTGGATGATGTTTACTGCATCGCCGATCTGGTCAACATGATGGTTCAGTGAACTGATCGAATCTTGGCTGCTTGAAAGACGTTCAGACAACTGGGTGATGTTGCTGATGGTTTCAACCACCACTTCACGGCCTTTATCGGCATTCACTTTCGCTTGATGTACACCTTCAGCGGCAACCGATGTGCTTTCAGAGATCTCGCCAATGGTGAGTACCATCTCTTGAACTGACGTTGTCATTGTAGATGTGTGATTTGCTTGAACTTCAAACTGTTTGATTACTGACTCTAGCTCATCATGCATGTTCGATGTGCTTTGTGTCAGTTGCAGTGACTTAGATTGAGAGGCAGCGATAAGCCCTTCCAGTTGATCCAACAGTTGGTTGAAGTATTGGCCTAAAGTGCTGAGTTCGTCTTTGCCATCAAGGTGCGAACGAATAGACACGTCGTTTGAGTTAACGATATTACGGATAACCGAAAGCAGTGACTCAATTTTGCCAATGATAGAACGGACGATTAACCAGCTGAACAGAATGATCGACACAAGTAGTGTGACGCAAAGGATGTTGTTGATCAGCGATAGTTTGTCCATCTCTTGCTGCGTTTGTTGGTCTAGCACCGCCGAGAATTCTTTAAACTGAGTCTCGATAACGTGCGAACCAGAACGCGCTTCGCCTAGCAGGCCTTCGTTATGCTTCAAACCGATCACGCGCTTTTGCTCAACCACTTGGCGAGCAGCGTCTATCAAAGCAGCTGAGCTACTCATATTTGAAGTTATAGAAAGAACACTCGGGTCAAACTCCCCCTTCTCAATTAAGTCATTGAACAGGTAAAGCTCGATTTTTTGTTCCGCACTGGCTGTCGCGCTGATGTTATCGAGCAAAACATGAAACTCGCCTAGCATACCTTTGTCACGTGATAGCCCATAGACTTCGCTCGCTTTAACTAAGTTAACAAAGCTGGTGTGGTAGGTTTCGATGTCTTCACGTAGGTGTGTGCTGTTGGCTAAACCTAAATCACTGAGCACTGTATCTAGCTCAGATTCAGACGCTAAGAATTTTTTGTAGTTTACGTCGAACTTGTCGAGGTATTTCATATCGCTACGCAGTAAAAAATCTTTCTCGTTACGGCGAAGGTTGAGCAAACGCACTTCAAGCTCTTTGGTAATTTGTTTGGCTTCGCTCATTTGAGCGGTGGTGTCTGCAAATTGTGATGTGGTAAACAGCAGTGAAATCATGCCGAAGATGGAGAACATCCCCAACGAATAGAGCTTTTTCTTTATGTTCATATACGTGGCTCGTCTTTACTAAATTAACTATGAGTATCTAAATAAATCGCATCAAAGAATGGATATCCAACTTGCGCGACCTGATTATTGTTATATTTTTTGTATCAGTAATGAGCACTAAATCTAGCGACTGTTCAGCCCACCAGCAGTGACATTCTCAATGGTATTCAAACAGAGAATGAATCTTTTCACTAAAGATAAAAGCATCAATAACACAAATTGAATACATGTACATTAGTTGAATGATAAAAGTGAGAGACAGCTATTTGACGGAGCATAAATGGCTTGAATGTCATGGTATACAAGGCATTGAATTAAAAGACTTTGACGCACATTTGGATGCATTATTTATGATGACATTTTTTTGGCTCTCCAGAAGAGCACGAGCGAAGCGCAATATTGGAGGTTTTGACTTGGTTTTTAAACAGTGAATCCGTCTATTGATGATTGTACAGTAGAGCGTAAACGGCGAAAAACATGGACCTACTCAATTCGAGTCAGGTCCATCTTTTGATTTTCTAGTCAATCGCTTTGCAGCTAAAGAGTTAGGTGCGAATTCAAGGCTGGCTAAAACGCTTTTACCATCTTGGTTAGGCACTTCAATAACACCGCTTTCTCGTCTTCTTCGATATCTTGCGTCAGCTCATTAACCAAATTCAAGTGAAGCTGATTGTGGTGAACGTGGATCTTCTGCCCTTCATCCGTCAAGGCAACCACAATCGCACGACGATCTGTTGGGTGTTCATGGCGCTCAATCAATTCAGCTTTAACCAACTTTTCTATTTGAACAGTAAGTGTACCCGTGGTAATATCCAACTTTTCAGCGAGCTCTTTCATTCTTAACGCACCATGCATACCAAGTACTTCAATGGTGTGTACTTGAGCCAGGGAATAACCCGTCTCTTTGACAACAGACTGCTCCCACGAAGACATTTTATCGTAGAACTCAGTCAGTATTTGGTTAAGCTGTTCTATATTTCGCATGGTCGTTTGAATGCACTTCAAGAGTAAGATGATTAATCTTATCAAACTTGGCGAGCATTTGTTTATATTCAGAGACGGTTTTATCACTGTTTGATTCAAGAGTAATCGCTGCTGAATAGTGATGCCCACTCACCTTCCACATATGGAAATCGGTGACCGACGCATAAGGCGTTAAGGTTTTTGTCACTGAGTCACGATAATCTTGGTCGATATTCTCATCCAGCAGGATTGGGCTGGTTTGTTTCATAAGGTTCATCGTCCACTTAGCAATCACGAATGCGCCAACCATTCCCATTGCTGCATCTAACCAGTTCCAACCGTAAAACTTACCAAATAGCAGCGCAACAATCGCAAGCAGCGAAGTTAGAGTATCCGCCAACACATGCATGTAGGCTGCGCGTAGGTTGTGATCATGATGGTGTCCGTGATGCTCGCCATGTTTATGACCATGGTCGCTGTCGTGCTCATGGCTATGTGAATGACCGTGATTCTTACTATGATTGTGGCCATGCTCGTGTCCGTGATCATGATGGTGATCGCCAAGTAAAAACATACTCACCACATTCACAGTTAAACCAATACAAGCAACGATGATCGCTTCATTGAACTGAATCGCTTGTGGGTTAAACAAACGATGTACTGATTCCACCAGCATCAACAATGCCACAATCCCCAATGCAATCGCGCTGGTGTAGCCCCCTAACACGCTGACTTTGCCAGTACCGAAAGAGAAACGTTCGCTCTCGGCATGTTTCTTCGCATAACGGTATGCAAATAAGGTGATACCAAACGCTGCGGCGTGCGTCCCCATGTGCCAACCATCGGCAAGCAATGCCATCGAGCCGTAAATAGTACCTGCAACAATTTCGACAACCATGGTAACGACGGTCAATAACAGGACATAGAACGTGCGTTTCTCACCTTGACTGTTATGTGAAGAAAAGTTGTGTTGGTGACGTGTTGGAAAACTCAAAATGGCGTCCTTAGCTTGTGTTTGTGGTTAGATGATCGTTGCAAATAAAAGCCCTTTGATTGACAAGTAATTTGACAATCAAAGTAATAATTTGAAATTTAGTTTGATTATCAAACTTTGTCAACGATGAATTTTGAAACTCTGATTTGCGGGACGAATAGTTGATGGTGAGCGCTAGTTTGTTCCAAAGATTATTGATTCAGTAAAAACGAGGCTTTCCAGGGACAAAAAAGCCCACTCGAGGTGGGCTGATTGAGTCAAACTCAATGATTGTATTTATTTGTTTTGCAATGAAATAATCTCATCATTCACCCAACCTAACAGCTGCTTGGTTGCTTTCGACAAGACTTGGTTCTGCCGAACAATATAACCAAGACTGGTGCTCGAGAAGTTGGTCAATGGTGTCACTTTCGAATGCAGGTGCTGCTTGGTTGATACCGCAAACTCCGGGACAATAGCCACACCAAATCCCGCTTCTGCCCAGTCGATTTGAGCATCGACACTCCCTACTTCCATCACCCTATAATTAGGTAGATTAAGGCTTGGTAAACCTTCATCAATAAAGTCACGCGTTCTCGTATCATGACCTAGTAGAATCAAAGTGAGCTCTGCATCAGAGTCTCGGATATCAAACCCATCGCCAAGCGCACACCAAGAAAGATCTTGCAGCTTAGTGAAATACAAAGACTCGTTGTGCTGCTCTTTGGCGATAACAAAACCAATATCCGCTTGAGCATTTTTAACTAAATTCGATGCCTGAGATGACGTGGTATTCAAGAGCGTAAGGTCAATACCGGGATACTGCGCTTTGAACTTCTGGAACGGACGAATTAGCAAAAATCGAGAAATGATGTCACTTACGGCAATGGTTAACGTCCCTATTTTAAGGTCGTTAATGGCATTGAGATCGGCCTGACAAATCTGCAGTTCGAGTAGCGTTCTTTGGCTTGTTTCCAATAGCCGTTCACCCGCTTGAGTCAATTGAAAAGGGCTTCTCTCTATCAACTTTATGCGTGTTTGTTGTTCCAGTTGTTTTAGGTGCAAACTCACATTGGGTTGTGTCATGTGCAGTGCATTGGCCGCTTTCCCAAAATGCTTGTACTCCGCAAGCGTCACAAACGTCTTCAACAAATTAATATCGAGCATCATGTCCTCTCTCTCGTGTCACTAATATCATTCCCTAAAAGTAAAGAATGCCCCATCGTCATTCCCTACAGTGAGGAACGAACGTGATAGGGAATCTCGTTTGTAGCTTAAGACTTTAAGTATATATGAAATCCTTATCAAGATAATAAAGATAATTAATTTCTCTTATCCACCTTGTAGGCCTAACATGATTCCTCAATCAGTTAGGAGAAAAATTATGCCATCTATCGTTGTTGTGGGCGCAAACTGGGGTGATGAAGGCAAAGGCCGCATCGTCGATTTTTTAGCAGACCAAGCTTCTGCTAGCATTCGTTTCCAAGGCGGAAACAATGCAGGTCATACTGTGGTAAATGACTTCGGTACATTCAAACTGCACCAACTACCTAGTGGTATTTTTAATCCTAATTGTACGGCGGTTCTTGGCCCTGGCATGGTGATCAGCCCTGCTGCGCTAACTGAAGAGATTGCAGAAGTTCAAGAGGCTGGCATCAAAGTGAAAATGGCGATCTCAGATCGTGCGACACTGTGTCTCCCTTTACATGCTCTTGAAGATACGCTTGAAGAAGAGCGTTTGGGCGATGGCGCTTACGGCTCTACACGTCAAGGCATTGCACCAGCGTACGGCGATCGTGTAATGAAGAAAGGCATTCTTGTCGGTTGGCTGAATCAACCTGAAATTTTAGAGCAGCGTATTCAATTCCTACTTGATTGGAAGATGCCTCAGCTTAAAGCGCTCTACCCTCAATGTGACTTCTCCCAGACTGCTTCTGAAATGACAGAATGGCTACTTGAAGTAACTAAAGCATGGCGCCCGTTCATCTGCAACGTAACTGAGCCGCTTAAAGCGCTGCAATCACAAGACGCAAACCTACTGTTTGAAGCTCAGTTAGGCGCAGGTCGCGACCTTGTCTACGGTGAATACCCTTGGACAACATCTTCGAATGTAACCGCAGCTTATGCTGGCATTGGTAGCGGTTTACCTGCACTTCGTCCTGAACGTGTTATCGCTGTTGCTAAATCATTCAGCTCGTCTGTTGGTACTGGCACGCTAGTAACTGCAATGGAAGAACAAGACAGCTTCCGCGAAAGCTCTAACGAATACGGCGCAACAACAGGCCGCCCACGTGACATGGGTTACTTCGACGCGGTAGCAACTCGCAACGGTGTTGACCTACAAGCTGCATCGGAAATAGCACTGACTAAGATCGATTGCCTGTCTGGTTTGTCTGAACTTAAAATCTGTACCGCTTACTCAGGTGAACATACTGAGAACCCGATTTGGCCACAAACGGCTGAGCTAAAGCCCGTATATGAAGATATGGCTGGCTGGGATGAAGACATCACGGGTTGCCGCACGTTTGAGAGCCTTCCTCAAGCAGCGCAAGATTACGTTACTCGTATCGAAGAGCTGATGGGTGTGCCAATCGTGATGGTATCGGTAGGTCCTGAGCGCGAGCAAATGATCATTCGAGCTTAGCTTAGAAGACGATAAGATCTACATCAAAGCCCACATTCAGTGTATCCGCCCCATGAACCC
>NZ_JBFRPJ010000023.1:0-50166 GCF_041471945.1 Vibrio sp. 10N.261.51.A4 | reverse complement strand
GGAGCCCTGACCATCTGAATCATCGTCTGAATCTGAACCGGAGCCCTGACCATCTGAATCATCGTCTGAATCTGAATTCTGATTAGCCGATTGTTGTTGCTGTGGTGGTTGCGGTTGCTCTTTAGAAAGACGCTTTAATAAAAGCATAACCTCGATGGTTTCATCTATAGCAGCCACTGTTGAAGGTAATTTACCCCAATTAATCATCCGCTTTTCAATTTCATCAAAAATTGGAGAGTTTGGAGTGCCTAATTTCATCAGTAGATGTCGAGCATCATCACCAAGTTTCTTTAGGTGAGATTGCCCCTCAATTGCAATACCACGACCAGAATACAATAACCAAGCAAATAACAACCCAGCGGGGCCGTTACTTATTATTGGTTCCTGAAAATAACCCTCTTCGAGCAAGTCATAAGTCATTTTCTGAAATACCCAGTAGGCACCAGAAAACTCCTTCATACAAGCAGTCTCTACGCGACAATCTTCAATGATATTGTTGATTGATAAGAACGTGCTTGATTTACCCTTGAGGTGTTTCTCGAAGACTGAGAAGTCACTGAATCGTAAATGACCACCAGCTTCATGAGTAATTTTTGCTTCAACGAGTCGTGACCAAACTTCATCAGAGGGGTCACCAGCATTGATGTAAATATCTCTGCCATTCGTGTAGCAAGTTCGACGGTCAAAATAGATATTTACGTCAAATCGTGCGTGAATATCTGTAATAACTCGCATTGTGTTTTGAACTTCTTGAATTGAAGCCATAAGGTGTTCCTCCAAAAAATAGGATAGAGCTCCCAAAGGGAGCTCATTAGGTTAGGTAGGTGGGGTTAGCCGAACCAGAAGCCGGTTGTTGACGTTTCGCCAGTGACTTCTTCATAGGTAGGAGTACTATTGCCGCTGTCAGTATCAGTAGAAACTACTGAGTCCTTAATCGCGTCAATAATTCTCGGTTCAGATTCATCTGCGACTTCCATCACCGGCACAATGCCATTTAAGATGGAGCCACGTTCTGTAAGGTTATGTACCAATTTAACCGCGTAGGTCATATCAGAGCCTTCGATGTTCCCAGTTTTGGGTAAGGTATCGAACGCTTCATCAAGTTCATCAACCAATCGGTCAAACACAGTGTGTTGGAATGACATTGAGTAAACGTAATCACGAATAGCTCTTATTGGCTTGAAAGTTCGCTGAATCATTGAACTTTTACCAATAATTTTTTCATAAACAACAACAGCTTGCTCCGCGACGTTATCCAAAATCCCTTCCACGATGTAATCAACAGCTTCCTGTTGGTCATCATTGAAATAAGGTTTGAAGGCCATCGGCGGCAACACGTTGAATTGAAAACGTCTAAAGAAATCATCTTTAGGGGTCTTCAATGACTCAATAATTTCAGCCATATCAGGGTTAGCTTTCTTGTGTTCTTCAACTATGGTGTCATAGCGATTATCACGGTCAGCGACTTCTGAATAAAACTCAGCTTGAATTGCCTTGAGTTCAACGAGTAGAGAGTCAAGTTCATCAACTGGAATCGCGGTAACGCGTCCATATCGGACACCTCGGGCTGCAATAGCGCGGCGTGCCTTAGTCTCCAATGTGTTCTTAAACTGCAACTCAGAACGAGGAAACCACTCAATACGGGCTTTACGAGCAATCTTTGAATTCACTTCCTTTTCGTCTAAGAGAGTTTTAGCATTCGCTAACGTTTTCTCTCCATCACGGCCAGAAGTAGTTACATCGATAATCACAAGCCCATTTTCGAGTCGATTAGCAAATTCGCCATCTTGTTGAGCCACTTGGTCAAGTTGATTTTGAGCTACTGTATCGATATCGAGAGTTTGGGTATCGTTGATGTCTTTCATAATTCCTCCAAGGAATAAAAATTGGAGGGACTGATCCCGGTCAGGGAATCTAGTCCCTGAAGGGGTTAGGTAGGTTTGTTAAGGAGTAGCGAACCTAAGTTCGTTTTTGCTGAAACAATTAATCTGTGTAAACTGATATTGCTTCTTCATTTTCTCTTTAACTTTTTTGTCGATGTAGTTACGCGCTAGTAACTCAGACTGATGGGTTTTACGATAGAAGTTAAGCTTTTGGCCTTTGGCTCCGTAAACAACCAGTGTGTCGGCACCAAGGCACGTATATCCCCAAAGCTTATTACTTCCATTGTCATTGCAATGATACATTTTGAACTTGATTGTACTGATATCTAGACCGTCTAAATCCGATCTTGGCAAATCAGCATCATCACACTCTGAATCATTGCTTGTTACTTTTTTGATTGCTCTTTCAACCAGGTATACGGTTGATCGAGAATATGACCATTCTTATCTTTGAACACTTGATCAATAATCTTTTCGATATCAGCTTTGTCACGAGTGTCGCAGCCATTCCAAAATACATTATTAAACGAAGCACGCAGTGGAGCTCTATCACCATTAATTTGAATGTAGTAGCACCAAGACAAAACCACACGAGTTGAAAAAGCCGTTCCAATACCAGATTTGGTTGTTCGATCTCGATTAGGACCTAACATTGCATCACGCATAGCATTAGCAAACTGGATTAACTTCTTAAGTAACTTCTTGTGGTCGCGTAAGAACGGAAATTTACCAATTACCACTTTCTCTTCTACTTCCGTGCGTAAATACGGAAAAGGCACAACGAATGAACGATTTCGAAAAGCCGTATCCCAACGTCGAGACGATGGATACAAACCAGAAATGTCCCCTTCTCCAGAAGTATTACCTAACGTTACAAAACGATAGTTCTGGTGTGGATAGATGATTTCTCCTGTGTCTTCAATAGACCAAGGTTTCGTCATCTCAGAAGGAAGGTGAAGTTTGGCAATAAAATCTAAAGACCCTTTATCACATTCATCAAGCAAAACACATTTTCCGTGTTTCATAGCGTCAGCGATAGGTCCATAAACATATTCCGTTTGACCGTTTGACAACACCCAGCGGCCTTGCATCTTCTCAGGGCGTAATGTCGGGTTAACAGACACCAGCACAGTTGGCCAATTAAGGCGAGCACAAAGCCAAAGCATGAAATCAGTTTTACCAGACCCCGTAGGACCAACCATATGCATGAAGTTAGGTCGTTGAGGTGAGCAAAACCAAGATATAACTTGGGAAAGTTGTTTTTCATCTGGAATATAACCTGCGATTTCGCGAGGTACATCTGGATGACGGTGTTTAGGGATCTGAATAACTGCCGTTACTGCTGCTGGGACAAACGGTTTGAACACGTCGGCCATACGAACAGTAATCATCTCTGAATAATCAATTTCTTCAACAGTAGAAGTTGGTTGGTTATTCGTGTCTACAGTAGTCACAGGGTTAGCATTAGACATAGTTAATTCCTCCAGGAATAAAGTGTGGGGTTAAATTAATATGGGTAGTTAATTAAGGGGTTAAGCTGTCTTGAGAAAGAAAGCTTTATTAGCATCTTCAAGTAGCATTTCTGCTTTATGAAGAAGTTTGGGGTTATTCAGTACCTGAGCCTTTCGAAGAAGGCGCAGAGCGCGCCTTTTTCGTGCTGCAGATACATTTTTCTGGTGAGAAAAATTCATATCCGCGTACCTCGAATTATTGCTGGTTATAAGCACGCTGACGGAAATTTCCGTTGCCTGCTTGTGGGCGGAATTGACGCTGTGTAGAGTCAGGTTGTTGTGCATTATTGGCATTCTGCTGTGGAGCATTCTGCTGTAGAGCATTATACGCTGGACCATTCTGTGGAGCGTTATTGTACGCAGGAGCATTTTGCTGCGGTGCGTTGTTATACGCAGGAGCATTTTGCTGTGGAGCGTTTTGCTGTGGTGCGTTGTTGTACGCAGATCCATTGTTTTGTGGGGCTTGATTCGCAGCTTTTAAGCTTTGAAGTTCGAACTTCTTAACCATACCAAGAACACGACTAACGCGGAATTCATGTCCAGTGACATTATTGCCGTTTTTGTCGGTGTAATCGTTAGTAGAGAGTTCAGTTTCGACCATTAAAGAATCACCTTTGTCTAAACCTTGTTTGAAGTTCTGATCAAAAGTTTTTTGTGAAATTGACAGGCGAGCCCAGTGGGTTTCATCTTGCCAATTTTGTTGCTCATCTTTAAATGAACGAGTTAATGCAATTGAAACATTGTACCAAGTACTGCCATTTGCATTTTTCTGTTCAATCGAACCAACATTGCCGCCAAGCGTAAAGTTACACAATGAAGGTAGTCCAAATTGATTAACAGAATTGCCATCAATTTCGCCTAACACATTATGAAGTTCATAATAAGTATGCGTAAGTTCGCTGTTATTGTTACCAGTGAATTTACACGTCTTAAGAGATACTTTACACACATAACCAACACCGACTGGAAACTCTAATTGCCCATGGGCAAAAAGTTGAATCTGGTTAGTACGTGACTGCATTTGGTTTTGACCGTCTACCCAAGAGGTAACTTGATCGGCCCAGATGGTCGTGTTGCCATTCTCAATTTGAGAACCAGTAACTACGAATGCGATAAGGCCATTGTTTGAACGGAAAGGTTTCATAATTAATTCCTCATTAATAAAATAACGTGGAACTATAGATAGAGTAATCCCCTAGTGGGATATCTATAGCCCACTTTAGGGTCAGGTTTATGACTTAAAAAAGTCACTGGGGACATAGAATAAATCTATGGGAGAATTGCTATTAGCTCTCCAACTAAGGGAGAAAAGTATCACTTTAAAAAAGTGAAAAAATTTCTCGGGTAAATCACCTATAGTAAACCCCAAGAACGGGAGACTTTTGTAAATTAAGCGCAGCTTTTTTAGTGTTTAACTTTTCCGTAAGCTAAGAAGCGTTCAAAAACTCATTTTTTAGCTGTTGCAGTTTTTCTGCCTGAGCTGCCGAATCTGGCTCTTCATTTCGCTGTTGTACGGCCAACTCAATTCGATCTGGAACCGCCTCTCTCAAAAATGACAACTGCTCTTTGAAGAAACACAGTCGCAAGTACTTCTCAGCTCTTGTTATCCCCACATACAACAAGCGACGCTCTTCCTCCCAATGCTTTTCGCCTAAACCATCTTTATCTGGTTGCGGAATTCTTTCATCTTGACAGCTCAATATCGCGACTTTCGGAAACTCTAGTCCTTTAGAGCCATGCAACGTAGCGATCACTACCTCATCTGTACCAATCTTTTCAGCCTTTTTAGCGTTTATTTTGGTTATCCGGTCATGAAACTGATCTGCGGCCTTAGCCAAACTGCCAAGTGACGCAGCTGTTTTGGTTAGGATGTCAGCCATCGCTCCAAGAGCCGCAGGAGAGTTCATATTTCGTTGCGCCATCACCATTGAAATGATCTTTCGTTGATACTCGGCGTTGACCGTTTTGCTTGGCTCTTTTGGGACACCTTCATGCATGAACATTTCAAAAATTGATTGGGTGTGGATTAGCAATGATTGGCTTTGGGTTAAGGTGGTTACCGTCCCAATAAAGTCGATTCCATTTGATTTAGCACTTTTCGCCATATCAATCATCACCTCATCTTCATGCATGTAAGCTAAGAAATCTTGTAGATACCGACTGTTACGGTGTGTCAGCATCCACATCAACTTGATATAACAAATTACATCGGCTGACTCAAAGAAGCTCTTACCGCCGAGGCGCTTAACTTTCACTTTATGTTTGGACAACTCCAGCTCAACTGTATCGATTTCTTTATTGGTTCTAGCCAGTACCGCCCACCCGCCTTGATCGGCAAGGATACCTTCAACAACACTTTCAACTTGATGGTCTTCATCCTTAAAACCATGACAATCGACAACACCGCCCTCCTCTACGTGTGACCTTAATTCTTTGGGAATTCGTTCTACATTGTGTTGAATTAGGTTGTTGGCCACATTCAGTATTGCTGGTGGACATCGATAACAAATTTTTAAGCTGTAGGCTTTCGCGTTTAGATCAGCTTGCATGTTACGGAAGTTATCGACCCCTCTTGCATTTCGAAAGGCATAGATTGATTGGTCATCGTCTCCAACAACCATGATGCAACAACCTCGTTTAGCGTGCTCGTAAAGAAACATATATTGGAGATCGTCGGAATCCTGAAACTCATCAGCACATATGTGAGTAACGCCTAAAGTTTCTGACAGTGGTCGAATTGTTCCATCTCGCAGACCATGAATAACGTCGCGAGATATCTGATTTAGGTCGACTTTGCCCTCTTTTCGCATGATGCTTTCATAAGCTGCAAAAAGTTTCAGTTTGATAGATGAGAATTCTGAGCGAGGTATAGTTAAATACTGTCCGATCGTACTTATCGTTTTCTCTGCTTCCTCATAACTCATCGCCACATGACAAGCACGCATCGCTCGCTCAATATAGATGTTTAAGTGTCCACCCATAACAATCGTTTTATATGAGTTCGTCTGACGCCAAAGCTGCACAGCCATAGAATGAAAAGTACTTGGAAATACACGAAGAGTCTGACTTCTTGGCATTGTCGACTTAAGCCTACGTTTTAAGTTGGTAGCCGCTGCATCTGTGAACGTCAGCATGGCAATTGCGTGTTGCTCAGAATCGGTAAGCACCCTTTCAGCATAACGCACTGACACTTCAGTTTTACCTGAACCGGGCAATGCAACAACCATGATATGGCCTTCCGCATTAACGCAAAGATGTTGATCTGGATTTAACATATACGTGACTCGTACTGCTTCATGGATTTGAATATGTACATCAGAGTAGGAGATTATTTAGCTACAAAGTTCAATTAACGAAGGAAATTCACTTTGTTACATCGTTTCGACATCCGTCACTAATTTTGAAAATAATCCGAAGCTTCCCCCCATTTCCCCCCGTTTTCATTGGCTGGTTTTGTGTATTTTTCGGCTCATGATGTATAAATGTAAGTAGATTTAATAAATACTCATACAGTTTCACTTGGCTAAGGAAGACAGAATTATGGACCTATTCAAAACAGCATCAGTCATTACCGCCGCTTTACTCTTGAATGCATGTGCGTCCAATAGTGCAAAATACGAAGTACCGGAATTAGGCACATCAAGTATCGCGCTCCAAGTTACCCGTTCAGCAGGAAGTGGAACGATCATCGAAGACCAAACCTTACCTAAAGGTGCAATTTCGGATGTGGGAATCGGTGGCTATGTGGGGTCTACGTTATTAGGGCTACCATTGGGCTCTATGGCAACGGGTTTCGGATTGGCCATCCTAGCGGATCAAAAGTACGGTTGGGATCGAAGAAACCTAGTTATGTACTTGGATGCTGATACTTATAGTGGCTTAGACGAGTATGAAATGTGTAAGGTTGTCATGTCTAAAATGGATGAGGTAATGGTTCCTTCATTCGACACACTTCAATCCTTTACCAAAAAACCATTGTCGCCAGATTCGAAGTTTTACGATGAAAGATACAATGGTGGTGAAAGCCTTTGTGTTGAAGGGTATCCACTTGATTCAAACGTGGACTCCCACGCAGCGATATATTTCAGAGGAGTGGACACTGCCTTCTTAGGGACGAGAGTCGGTGTACGGTCTATTTCGGAACCTTTCAGTACAGACGTGTTCGATGCTGACCTTAAAAAGCAGATCCCAGATACAAATGTCATCGCGGTCAGATTTACTTATTACAGTAGCCTGATAGCACACATGCAATACAGCGACGCTGAAACAACAGGCTTTGTAAATGCCAATGGCTTATCCACCAGCCCTTCTATTAAGCTCCCGACCGCTACTTTTATGAGTTTACCGATGAAGGAATATATCGCTGATTCTCAGTACATTCCTAACATCAATGCAGTGCGTAACAATGACACGGTGTACTATTTCGTTAAGCCGGTTGATGGACAGCAGTTCACTCAAAAGTTGTCGGAGTATCACTCGACGGTCACTGAGATTCTTGAACGCGCCAAAAACAAAAACTCGCATACAAAAGTTTCTACGCAGTAAGGAGCCCGAATATGGAACAATTCATGACAGTGGTTTTTAAGTTTAAAGAGGGGGCGTCCTTACCCAAGAAGTTGACACAAGCGTTCTGCGCGGATTCGAAGTATGAAGATGTTGAAATAACCGCTATCTCGTGCGACGACGAAATCAGTCGTGTTGAGCAACTAGAAGCAGACAGCTAAATAGTCAATATGAATACAAAGGGCTTACATTGTAAGCCCTTTTTCATGTTTCGAAGTCAGCAGTATCATTGATGGTTAGTTATCCGTGATATACGCCATGTACTTCTCTAGGCGGCACTCATAGAAATTAAGGTCATCGACCCACAGAGAAATCAGCTGTTCTTTGCCTTGGAATGGGGCGACAGAACGTAATTTCTCAAGTAGACCATTTTGTTCACTCTTTGGCGCACGAAGGGTAACGTTGATACCCGTTCCCCCTGTATTCGCCTCCACGATAACTTTACCCCTTGTACAGTGACTTTGTAGTACTGCTAACCCAGCTTGTAATTCAGTGAGTTGATTCATGCCATTTGTCCTTTATAAATGAAATCTAGTCGTCCAAAATCGATAACGGAGAGTCACACACTGGTGGTCTAGGGTAAACCGAGCAATCTAAGTTACCAGGCATTGCCGCATCATGCGTTTCTTTCAAGTTTGCATCAGCGTCAGTTGACTCGAATCGCGCTTGGTTAAGGTCCACAGGATTCAATGCATCATCATTGTTCGGCATCCAAGCTTGGCTCGACAGTGTATCGATATTTAAGTCATCATGTTCAACGGCTAACCCAGAGGCCATGATCAAGTTTTCCCATTCGGTTAAATCTATGGCGTCCCAATCCAACTCACTGACTTGTTCAAGCGTCATACCAGAACATTGTCCATTTCTAGGATCTAGGCTGATATTCAGTTGAGGCGCAGCCTGCTCCATGATGATACGCCCCAATGGACTTGGGTAGCAGCAATAGTGCTTCCGTTTTATCAGACAGCCGAAAGGGGTATCTTTATGGCAACTGGTAGAGGAATATATACATTGTTGTTGGTCAAGCTTCATACCCATGCCCATTTCGAGGTCGTCGCACTCCGAAATCATCATTGCGCCCAATTTAATCAGCTGATACGCGGCATACACGGCCATAATTGTTGCAAATGCACCAGAGACAGCTGGGTTGAGTGACACTGTGGTAGTGGCTGTTGAACCCGTCCCCTCAGTCACGGTATCAAAGATGGCATCTCGAATTGCATCTGGGATCAAATCCGCGACCTTTTTCATCAATTCACCTTTGATTTCGTCTAACAAGCTCTCTGTGGCGGCCTCCGCTGCGGCCTCTCCAACTTCACCCGTGACATTACGAACTGCAAAATCCCATCCAGCGCTCACGGCATCGGTTACATAAGTTACTGTGTCGGTGACAGGAGTCGGGTAACTCGACGCCCACGAACCGAATCCCGCACCCGAACTAGCCAATCCAGCCAATGATTGCTCCATTGCGTAGTGATGATAGACCCCTTTGATATAATCGAAGATATTAGTTTGGCCTGCGGATAGCGTGCAGCAATTGAAGCCAAGTCCTGTTTGCTCGATACCGCAATATGACACTTCACCATTGAAAACTTTGCAGGTAGAGACATCATCTGGATTTTCACATTCCATGTTCGATTTGATGTCTTCGAGCATTTTGAACGTTGCCATCGCTTCTGCAAAATCATCATTCATCTCTAGCTCGGAATAGCGGCAATCTCCACCCACACACTGCATTTCACCCGTGCAGATGTCTTCCTCCATCGTGTACGAGTAGTTTCCGTTTGTGTAGGTATTACATTCGTAGACTGACTCTTGAACGTAGGCTCGACCCGTTATCGGGTCAACAAAGGCTGGATTTTGTTCAATTAACGCACAATCAGCACTGTTTCTGTATGGCTCGCATCGGTCCGGAATATTGGCATTAAATTCAGTGAAAGAAGTACAAACCCGCTCATTGCTTTCAGGCCAATAAGGTTGGCCACAAATTTGCTGATCAGGTAAGGGGTTACATTCATAGTTGACGGCGTTGGCCTTTAGACACTCTTTACCATCGCTCGTTTGGCCAGCACGAGGAACATTTATCGGCAAGCCAATCAAAAACGGATCGTAATCGTCTATATGCGCGGCTTCTGTATCGACGCACTCCCAACCACCATAGCTACACATCATGCCTTGTTGTCCACCACTTTGATTCAAAGGGTTGCTACAATCTGGGTTAATGTATATTTCGTCGCCTTCATTACCGAACACACCACACGTTGATGGGTCTTGAATCCACCCAAGTTCAGCAGCACAACCTACAGGCGATTGTTCTATGAATTCTCGGGGGTCGATTGGATCCACGGTACGAACTAGGATGGTGGCTTTACCTTCCCCTCCACCACCAACACCGAGGCGCATTTTGAATTTGACAATACCGCGATTAGAAGCGCGAGCGGCTTCAAATTGGCCTGTTATATTGGTATTCGTTGTAAAGACTCGGCTAGAGCTGAATTCACAATTGGTATGCTGGTATGGAAAGCCAGTTTCGTCTACATATGGGTGCGCCCAATTGCCGTTTTCATCATAATCAGGGTATGTAGAACCGCTATTGCCAAACCAATACGACTTGGTAGGAACGTATTGATAAACGATTTCGTCATTAAGAGTAAACTGAATGACATCATCCACCCACACGCGTTCAAAGGTCACGGAGCTGATACGCACATCGTCTTCGAGTTCAAATTCAACAAAGTTAATTTTGTGGTAACACCCCATTCCGTGGTCATTTGTGCCGTTATTTGTAGGGTCACCTACCGTCAACCTGAAGGTATGAGAATCCAGAATTTCTACATCACCACTCCCCGAACGCTTTTTCAAAGGGTAAGTTGTGTGTCGCGTCAGTTCACACTTCATTAAGTTCGAACGATCGGGTTCCATGCATTCATTTTGCACTTTTCCGACATACTCCCTGTTTACTGAATACGTGTTTGTTTCAGTGGTGCAGGCACTATAAAAGTCAGAATCTGAATCTTCGAGGTTATTGGCTAAGTCTTTAAAGATGTTGTCAGCATCGACCATGATAGCGTCATCGGACTCTAGCTTTTGGTAATTGTCGTTATAGTTCAGTTTTAAGGTGTTGTATGCCTTAGCGTCATAATCTGACTCACTGCCAACTGTGTTGCTAGAAAATCTATCAGAGACACCTTGCCCTGAATCTCTGAGTTTGTTTTCATTTTGATAGGCTTGGTAAGCGTCGAATTGCCCTTCTGATCCAACACGCTCAACATCCAATCCAAACAATTCTGAGTTGCCTAGCGAGTTACCACCTACAGTAGCATTACCACCGCTGTAAGTAGGTGTTTGAAAGTTTCCGTATATCTCATCAAGTGACATATCCTGTGCGTAGGTCACCGTTGAGGTAGATGCATACAGCACACCGATAAAAGAAACATGAAAGATCTGAACCAGAAACGCGAACAAGCTAAAGTGAGTCAGTATTCGATTAAACATAACGCCCTGCCTTTTTCTCAAAACAAGATCAGGTTAATCCCGTAACACTTAAAAAATTTCAAATAGCGAGGGCATTTTGAGTTTTTGTTAAACGAATACAAAAAACCACCCGTTAGGGTGGCTCTCTAAAGTTACCTTAAGCAGCAATCATTCCAAGAATACAAAAGATAAACGAACGCTTCCCGACCAGGGACCAATCGCCCGTTCCCCCACTTAAGAACGCTGTCACCGAGTTTATGACAACAACCTGTTGATAGTGGAATTGAAGATCCTCCCCCACCTTTAGGTTGCGAGCTCGCCTCTCTTACTGGGTAAAGCATGGATGAACGATATTGTGTTTTTGGCAACATTGGCGCGTAGTTCGGTTCACAACTGTCTTGAATCATATGATTACCCATTGTCAGCTGTGCTTGCCCACGTCGGTGTAGAGTGGCCATCAAACGCGTGGTTAACAACGAAGTGCCACGTACCGGATCGTCACTGTACTGATTATTACCAGTCATTGGGTAAAGGTTCCCTGAACACCCAGCACAAAAATAGTTTTCAACCACCTCTCCACCAGCCAGTATTTGAGCGCAATCGGCTGTACAGATAGACGTCGCTATTGGGTTCGAAAAGATAACGGTTTCCGGAAACATCACGAACGCCAACAAATCATCTTGATACAACGGGTCGGCTTCGGAAAAGTACGCCAAATCCAATGTTGTCGCCCCATCATAGGTACAATCCGCATTGGCAAACATTTCAATCATTTGCATTACTGGGTAAACCCAATATTTATAGTGAAAAAAAGAAGTTTCTGTATCGTCAATCGCTGTTTCTGTTCGGCCTTGTCCAGCACGGGTATTATCGTCTGCCAAACGAACACCGAATGAAGGCATGCAGTATGGCGTTGGTGAAAAAGATACGATCCTTGATGGTTGGAAGAATCCGAGCGGTATACCCCATTCAGGGACACCTAGCTCATCAGCACACATGCAAAAAGGCTTGCTCGAAGCGGCACCTTTAGGCGCGTCCCCACCAATACCGGCTAGTCGAATTGGAAGTAAACAGCTCCAACACATACCGTCGATGACTGTACTCAAGATGTTGGCATCGGGACATAAGTCGCCTGCTTTGTCGTTATCCGCAGCCACAGAATATAAGCTCGCCATGCTTATCATTGTGGACATCAAACCAATCAAAAAGAACCTAATCATATGTTCCTCCCTTTAGTTCTTATTCACTTGCTCTATCACAACACCAGCAGCGTCAATACCTTGTTCTTTAATGTTGTTCACGGAATTCGAGAAGTTTGGGTTATCTTTCATTAGCTGATCTGCAGCATCAATGCTTGATTCAGTAATGTCCCTCACAGAGTTGGCTAGATTGGGCTGTGTATCAGCCAACCACACACCGAGAGCGACGCCGAAACCAATAAGTACGAGATTCTTAATCATGTTGTGTTTTCCTTAACTAGTTTGTTTTGGATTGATTGAACGGTGTAGGTTGGCCACCGTCAGCTACTTGTAGGTTGACCTGAGTGACTGTTTGCGCTGAATACTCATTTATCTGGAACATACCCTCATCGGTACTAATTAACCGAGTCGGGGTCACTTCCAAATCAAATCGATCGATGACTTCTTTAGTCAGGATGGTCACGTCATAGGTGAACTTCTTATTTAACTCAGATATGTGGTCAAACCCCCTATCCTTGTCGATACGTGTAGAAATGAGTTTCACTTTCCCGCGAGATTCATTGAGAGACATGTACTTTACAAACTCCACTTCCTGTTCGTCGGTCGCATCAAAGATAAACATGGTTAAATGTGCAGGTACTATGTCGTGGTTTTTAAGCGGCTTGAGGGGATTTATTAACTCTCCTTTCTTGGCCAGAATAAGACCATTCACCGCTTTCACATCAGCAGTGGCTATTACTGTTGGGTCAAAGTCGAACTCACGGTCTTTCGCGGCTGGTGGAAGAGTATGAAAACTGCGGTTATGCCAATGGCGTGCTATTGCTTGTTTTTGTTCCGTTTCCCAATCCACGGCCCTCATTCTATTTTTTGACTCTTCAATGAAGCTTTTTTCTGCGATAGGAAATATGGACCCCATTTCACCAAGGAATACCTCGGAGCCGTCATAATCAGGGTTTGCTGCCGCGCTTTCCGTCTCGTTCTGTAAGTAGCTTGCGCTGATTAGACCTTTCACTTTCCCGACGAGTTTTGTGTTATCGGATAATTTGCGCTCATAAACCATCGTTGGAACTTGTTCAATGTTGAAACGCTCGAATGCCATTGGATCCATGTAAACAGCGGCTTTATTGATTCGTTTCAGTTTGTCTGGGTTCTCGGCATGCGTGCGTATGTCATCTTGAGCATTAGCCAGTTTGACCTTTAATTGCCACAAACCTTTAATCATATCTGGTACGCCCACGTCGCCAGGTCGTAAGCCGTTAAACACAACACGGCCTCCCCACTCTGCAGCGAGCTCTAGCACCTCTTTCATTTGGTGATCAGGCATTGAACTCGACACGAATATCCAAAAAACAGTGTTCGCTTCTTCATCGTCGTATTTGTTGTCTACTTTTTGACTTGGAGACGAAGGGTTAGGCTGCTCAATGCTTATCGAATCGAGATTATCAATTGTCAATGTGGAGGGAGCGAATGCTAAGGGTTTTGGTTGTCCTTCATTGACAATGGAATTGGCTTGATACTGAGTTTGGTTATCATCGATAACATCTTGAAGGGCTCTGAAATTGATATCTGGCGTATCGTCCTTGCGATATTCGATAAGAGAGTCCGATTGGTCAGAAATAGTACTGTTCAACAACTTGGCGTGATCCGCCATTTGTTTCAGTTCTTTCATCATTTTAGGGTTCAAGTTACTTGCATCTAAAACTGCTTGAGTACCTTCAACTTCATGGGCGTTGGATATGATGTCGTTACTTCGTTGTACATTGTCCAGATCTTCTTGAGTGAGTTGTCCGTTAGCCAACGCGTAAGTCGCAATGAATGAAGTTAGTAACAAGACGTTGTGTGCCTTAGAGAAATGCATAGCCAACTCCGATAATTTGAGAGTGTTCAACTAAACCCCAGTATCTTGAATCAAAAGAGGTAGGTAGCGTGCCAAGAGCGAAATATTGACCTTCAGGGACAACGAAAGTTTTATTGAGGGTATCGAAGTCGATTTGGGCATAATTAATCATTCGACGAGCATCAGCCGCATAACGAATGACCTCCCCATCTTTGGTGGTCACGGTGACTCCATCCAAGTCAAAGGTCACGGTATCGCCAGCAACACCAGCTGCTATTTTCAAGAAATTGGTGCCATGTGCGAAATAAGGTTGTGCGTTAAGCGACAGGAAGGACATGAGTTGCCCACGCTTGGGGAAATGATTCTTAGAGTCGATGACAGCGGCCTTGATAGGTAAACAACCCAATGCTGTTGGGACCAATGAAATCTGATACCGACCACTAAGTAACAATACGGCCAACACTAAGCCAACGAGCGTGCCGAATATTTTGATATATGTGTACTGTGTAATGTTCATACGCCGCCATTATCGAAACATTGATAAACTGGATATACGTAATCTTCACACTTTATTTAGTCATAAAATCCAAATAGGCAGCCAAATATTGATGACTATTTGATCTATTTGCTGTGCTTTTAAAAAAATTGGGAATGATAAGTACAACACATCAAGAAATGCTAATATATGAAATCGAACGCATCAAAGACACTCGATGGTATGAAAAACACAAACTCTTTAACGTTGATTGACTCAACCTTAACCCATAACGCTCTGGTCGACTTAACAGCCGTATTAAAGCAAGCACTGTTGCAATCTGAACTCGCTCTACAGTCGTCATTAGAAGCCAACCAAACATTGATTGACCCTTACCCTGTCATCCCTCTGCGCATTCTGACTGAAGGCATACGTAGTGCTTACTATCAAAATACCGGATACTCAGCAGATACGTTTTTAAGCCCCTATGCTGATGAGTCCCCCACCGTTTACTACCGCTTGTGCGTCCATACGAAACAATTGCTATCGGATATCGAAACACACATCGAACAAAGCTCGCCAAAATCTAAATAGCGAGTGCGAAGTTGTATAACCCTGTTAAATGTCATGCAGGGATTCCTTTTATGAACACGTCAACATTTTCACCAAACAATCGTCCAATTCAGAAGCCTCAAAATAACAATGGTCCATCGACTGCTAACGTACATTCGATGCCTGCAAACGGACCAAGCCAAAACCAACCTCAGAACCAACCTCAGAACAACCAAGCGTTAGCGCGATCTGTACCACCAGCAAATAACCCGCAACAGGAAGGAAACAAACACAATCCATTCAAAGCAAATAACCCTGCGCCTGATTCGAATTCGCTGCGCCAGATCCGAGCACATGGTTACAAAGTTCATGGCGGTAAAGCAGCGTTAGAAGTGAAGCCGGACGAAAAGCTGAAGTCGAGCCAACAGGGTATTGTTGATGAAAATGGCGAGCAAAATATTTTCTATACCATTCGTTTAGAAGCTGCCCTTAGTAATAACTCAACTGATCGCTCATACAACTGGAAAGATAAGGTCGCGATTCAACTCACAGACATCGAACTGCCATTGTTCATTGGTGTATGTTTGGGTTATTACCAAAAGATAAGTTTCAGCAATCATGGTGTCGGCGGTGAGAAATCATCGAAATTCTTTGGCGTAGAACACCAAGGTACGAAAGTCTTTTTCCAAGTAGGTCAGAAGGACAAATCGGTCAGACCCGTACCAGTAAGCCTTCCACAAAGTATGCATATTGGATTAATGGCCCTAGAGGTCTACTGCAGAAACTTTCCGGGAGTGGATTCCAATACAGTACTGAACTCAATTTCCAGTATGTGCGGAATGTACATATCGCAACAGACACTGGAGATTAAAGACAAGGTATAAAATCAACGGTAATTATGCACAAAAGCTCCTCGCGGAGCTTCAGGGGAGAGTGCTAGTTAACTATCGGAAACGAACCAGGATCATGATTTTGGATGGGCGACCTTAAACGTTTTATCAAACACGCTGACCATGACAACGTTGTCGTGCTGATACACATACATCGCATTGCCGGTCAGCGTTTTCTCACCTTTATATTCAATAACCCTTGTGTACTTATAAGAACCCTTATCGCTCAAGTCGAACAAAACGACGCCCACCCGTTCACCTGTGGTTGTCTTTGTTTTGGCGAAACCCAGAACATAAGGCTTGTTATCAATAGAAATCGCTGTGTCGATATAGAGTTCATCAAATTGAGTGGCCAACCCATATAGGTACTCTTGTGTCTTCCATTCGACCCGCCCCTCATATCCCTCTTTATAAATTGGCGCTTCAATGTAGTTGAATGAGTTCGGTTTCCCAGAAGACGCAACGACCGTCACCTTCTCACCACTTGTTACTACGGTTGCATGCTCTTTATGCTCCGCTAAGAACGCGTAGTCGTATCCACTTAACCTTGAATAGTCCATCGCCGCATGCCTTATGACATACAGTGACTCCTTCCCATGATTCAAATTCATTAAGACGTACCGACTCGATATGCGTTTGGGATCAGTCAAGTGGATTTCACCATCAATGATCGGAGCTTCGTATGACTTAAGGTTAAATTCATTCAATGACACTGGCGTCGCCGCTTTGAAATACTCACTGGCACCATCAACTTTGTGAGATGGACTGTGGTTAGTATTTACGGGGGGACAATACGCAGCATCTTCGGGTTCACTTGAACAACCAGTAATAACGAAGACGCTCGCAATAAGACAACTGAATAGATGGGGAGATTGGTTCATTGGATCGTCCTTTGAGTAAAGTTACAGAGTCATTCTAATTGGGCGATCCACACTTTATTTCAAATAACGACGCGATTTTGACTTTTTAAGTAGGTTTGTTTTTCTAAACATTTAATCTTTCTGGTGTATACTAATTTTGAACGAGTGAATGACATAAGTTTATTCTTAGTTCCTCCATACAAATCCGACTGGAAGGGGTTCCAGAAGGTCAATCCTCGGATTGAAGTCTTGCAGGAGAGGTCTTGCGAGCACAAGTCTCTTGGAAGGGGTTTCAAGAGCGAGAATGGGCTCATTACGAGCCCTTTTCTTTTTTTTAAAGCACCATCGTCAATCAATCACCGTAATTTCTTCCTTTATTTGAATTCCTGTTAAGTCACTCTTGATAACATCAATCTAATTCACTTTGATTTAAATAGGTCAAGTATGAAATTTCGATTATGTTTTCTTTCAATTTGTCTTACCGCTTCTGGGTTAGCGCATTCAGCAATCGAGGGGTTCGAGTTCACCGATACACTCGGCATATCCAAGCTTGTAAAAACGAACACTGCCGAATCCACGTTAATTAATAACGTCGGCCAATTAGGGGTTCATGTTAGTGCGGGATTAGATCGTCGCATCCGAGTCAATATTCTTCAGAACGGCGTTGCTGTGACCAACAGCACGGGTAACGTGATCACGGTCAATGATTCACAGTCTCCATTCAATAGTGAGTATTTCGGTTCATTACTTAACGTTTCTATTCCCTCAGAAGGCAGTTTTACCGTTCAGGCGCAAACGCTGTCACTAGATGGAGAGGTGGTTAATTCAGAAACCACGAACATCATTAGGGATGTCACGCCACCAGCCTCTGATGATATGTCAGTAAAATACATGTATGGCGGCTATGTAAACTCAATGCTGCCTGCCGGAAGCTGGTATTTATCAGCTCAAATGGGTTCCTATACCTCAACCATCGTTGAAGTCAAAAATGTCTCCGATACATCGGGCATTGATAACATTGAGATGGAAACCTTCACCTTCGACGCCGAAGACAATCGTATTCCATATAAATCGAAGAGCCTTGCCTACACTGAGTCAAAACTATCTGCTGAAATAAACCTTTCAGCGAACTCTACTCTATTCCCAGTTGGTAATGCGATTGATCGATTCCAAACGCGAACAAAGATTTCGGACAAGGCCGGTAATGTCACCTATACCGCCTATCAAGATGTGTATTGGGACTCGTTACGAACGGACACACTAGAGGCTGTTGGTGTCTTGGTTCCAGGGAGTAGCAATGTAATTGGCGGATTAACCGGGTTTCAACCTTATGTGCGCGACATGGAGGTAGATACCAATCCCGTAACGGTCTTATACCGTGTAGCAGATTGGAATTTTCGCGATGATTCTGGGAGCTTCGACAATGCGGGGGGAATCTGGGCTTCTGGAGCTAACGCCGTATACACAGACAGAGGTGACGGGTTTATATATTTTGTCGATACCTCACCCGCTGGAGCCATCGGTATATCATGGCGAAACCAAGCGCATTACCGGAATGTGACTGGGCCAAGTCTTTATAGTGTAACACTCTCAGATAGCGCCCGACAAACTCCTGTCCCGAGATATGGGCAATACTATTATTCGGATACACAAGATTGGGGGTCATGGAGTCGACGTGTGTACAATGATGAACTGCCAGTACAGATCGAACGCATACGACTTTTTGTAAATGCTAGAAGTTATCCTCAAATTGCCTATCACGCAGGGCATTCATGTTCGGTTCCGACAGGGCAAGATGTATGTGATGTTATCCTAAGCTCACCTTGGACAATGACAGCTGGTGGATCGGCTTATTATCACAGTAGCTTCACTGTACGTAGTGAAGACCAGACTTTATCGAGTAACCCTACGTACCCCGTTGGATCATACAATGATAGGTACTATCCATCTGTAGAGGAAACCTCATTTAATGAAGATACCAAGGTCTTATCGGTTCGCGTCGAGCTTACATGCCATACGTGCTACCAAAATAGGATTTACATGGATAGATATGAACTGCAAGATGCCGATGGAAACAAGCTCAATGTCTCGCGATTTAACTCAACGGTCAACAGCACGACTTTTGAAGGCCAATATAATCTAACCGAGCTACCAGAGGGGACTCATGAAGTCTACGTCTATGCAAGAGAGCGCCACGGTCCAGACACTCGTAAACATGCCGTCACTTACGTCAGTGACAAGACCGCTCCATCGATACTCATGGGTTATGATGGAAGCACTTTATCAGATCAGGTGACCGATTTGAGAAAAGTGACCTTTACCGTTTCTGACAGCTCTAGCATCAATGACATTACTGTCTCATTACGTGGTTCTCGTTATGACATTGACTATCAGCTTGGATACTCACTTATTGAAGAAACAGTAAACAGCCAAACCTATCAACTCGAATTACCTAAACTCTTCCCCACGCTTGATGAAAATGAAATCTATTCGTTATCGGTCGTTGCTGCAGACGAATTTAGTAATACCAACTCAATACTCAGAAGTTTCAGTTACAAGCCCGAAAACTTGATTGTCATGGACACCATTGACTATTTAGCGTCGCAAAGTAATACACCGCTGTATTTATCAAATGGTAAACCAATGGCGATCATCCTGACAGAGCGAGCACTCACACTCGAAAACAGTATGTTGGCCACGGGTGACCAGCAGGGTGAAATCACCAACAATGCCTCCTCGGACTTCCCTATTCGAATTCAAACTAAAAACGGTTGGGTTGAAGTCACTCCGGGAGAAACGAAGGACATCGTAATCGACTTAGGCAATGGTGACCCCCTATATGTCGAAGTCTATCCGGTTTCAGATAACAACAATGGACAAGCCGATTTTCTGTTTAATTTGCCGCAACTCAGTTCAGCGTATATCGATTGAGGTACTGGTGCGTCCAGAGCAGTACGTTCGTAATAAAAAAGGAGCTTGACGCTCCTTTAATTGTTTAACTAAACAGAAAATGTACATGCAACGAGCGTATAATCGTCTTTTGCGCCTTTCCGTTCAATACGACGTAATAAGCTGTTAGATAATTTTGTGACATTTTTCATGGTGTTCGGTGAGAATCTAGGGTTTTCCTCCCAGTACGCATGTGCGCCATCACTCATCAGATAAATAGTTAAATTCTGTAGGTCATCAACGTAATCAGAAACTTTAAAGCTGAAAAACTCAGGTTTCATTGGTACAACTTGAGATATAGCTGTTGTGATTAGGTTTTTCCCTGTTGCGTTTTTCAATTGGGCCTTCGTATATAACTTCTGATCGATCAACATTTGATGCTGAGTATGATCTTTAGTTAGTTGGACCAACTTGTTTCCTTGCTTTACGTAAGCTCGACAATCGCCAATATGACCAATTATTATTTCGGTTGAATTTACGTATGCATAAGTGAGTGTTGTTGAAGCCACTTCATATTCAGGGTCATAGTTAGACAGCACTTTAACGTTCGTTAAGATACCTTCGAATAAATCTGGAGAAAGTAAACGAGCCTTGGACAGATGAGACTTCTCTAAATACTCAACAGCAGCCATTGAAGCTAAATCAGAGCCCTTGTAAGAACCAACTCCATCGGCCACTGCAAAAAGAAAACCATCATCACACCTAGTGGGGGTAAGGATCGAATCTTGGTTTACTCTTTTATCAGATTTAGCATGAGTGAAACTACTACATTCCTTTAGCTTTAGCATTATTCGACAACCTCAACAACGTTGGTTATATCTTCCAAAACGAGATCAATATTCGTATATCGAGTGCGTGCTTGGAAATCAGCACATTTTGCAATTATTTTCTGCAAATGTTTATCTTGAACGTCCAACTCTTCAAACACTCTACCTAAAGCAAAAATATCCGTTTGATGCGTGTAGATGCCTGAGTACATCAATTCTGGAGCACAGTATCTCGTAGTACCAAGAATGGTTCCGAAAGAAGTTAGAACCTCAGATGTTGGGTCAGGATCGGTTTTTCGAATTAAACCAAAGTCTGAAATCTTATAGAAGACATCTGGTGTTACCTCACCGTTCAATTGTATGTACTTATCATGTGAAAACTTCAGAATATTAAATGGCTTGATGTCTCTATGTAGGTAACCTTTACTATGAATATGTTGTAAACCTTTACACGTCATAATCATGACATCGAGTTTGTCTTGCTCACTTAGTTCATTTGCTTTAATGAGATCCGCCAAGTCACAATCTGCAAGTTCCATAATAAAGTAAGGTGAATCACAGTCTAGATCTGCGAGGTAGATATCAACGACATACTTGTGTTCACATTTATTCTGACTGAAAACCTCACGCTTAAATCGTTCTTTAAACATTTTAAGATCGTTCTTTGGAGCCAAAACCTTACGCGCATATTGATTAGGTTGTTCACCTTCTTTGTAGTTTCTGACAAGCTCGATTTTTTCGACAAAGCCAAAACCGCCTTCGCCTAAAGGTTCAACAGTTGTAAATTTATAGTTCGCGATAGATAACACGAATAGACCTCAAAACGTTGTCCATCAATTATTGACAGGTTTATTAATGTACAAATCATATAGTTGCCGTGAGAATACAACATTTTAAATAAGAGGGCGAGATTACATAGTTCACCTTACAGCAGTGATATCCGCTTTTTTGATTTCGGATAATTTCTGCTTGGTATGAGACATTAGTACTCTCCCACATTTAGGCATATCTCAGAAACATAAATCATCAACGGTTATTACGAAGAAGCCCCTGTTCACATAAGCATGAACAGGGGCGGTAAAGGCGCGTGAGAATATCTAATCGCTTCGCCCTGTTAATCGTCAGTAAATAGTACTGAGGGACGGTATAGAGAACATAAATTGAGCCGTACCTTCCATTCGCTCAGACGGAAACACTTCAACTTCCAAGAGGTCACCTGCAGGCCCAAGATCTACCATCACCGCTTTGGTTTCGCCTGGTAACACATTCACAATACCCGTATCCGCCACAATCGAGATAGCGAAGTCCGAATCCTTACGGTTACTGATTTCCGCTGTTTGTGGACCAGTTGCACGTTGCCCACCTTCAATTATGAGCGGATCTTCGGTGTAAATTCGAGCCAGTGCATTTGATGAAACATCATACAAAGCTTGGTTTGCAGGTACGTAAGGTTGTGCCTCAACAACAATCAGGTTATCTGGCTCATATCCAAAGGATATTTCTTTGTTTTGTACGTTCTTCTGCTCATCTTCAGCGGTAATAATTAGCTTGTACCTTTCTCCTTCCTCATAATTGAGCGTGGGGAATATTTTGGGCTTCGCTACACGAAACAGCCCATCACCATGAGATAGCACCGCCAGATAGACATTCTCTTCAGCATCAGATCCCAACAGTTGCACACTAGTCGGCACAGCCTCACTGAAATCTTCCAAATGGATTTCAAGATCACGTATATCACTCAACACCTCGGGTAATGCTTCGCCTGAATACATAACCTGTATCTTGGGCTTCACAGTATCAATCGTGAACGTTTCAACGCGGTTGGTTTCGTTGCCATACGAGTCAATGACTTTAAATACAAAAGGCACATTCATTTCAACATCTAGAGCAGACACATCGAAGCTGAAATCGTATGTCTGCAAGTCGATCTGATTTGTATGAGAGACAGGGATGTCTTGTGGACCGGCTCCAATGTTGGCCGTTGCCGAAATGGAGCTATATCGCCACATGGAAGACCGCCAATCAAAAACAGTATCGGCATCATACGTTTGCATCGTAATGTTTTGTGCGGCTCCGTCATAATGAATAGAGCGAATGGCGATTGGATTGAAATCCCAATATGTATATAAGTAACCGCCGTGAATGTTCATCGAGCCGTCTTCTTTAGCGGTATAGATAGAATATGGGATATAACCGCGCCCTGTGGCGTAAATATAGTTCGTACTGATATCGCATGATGTCGCGCCGGGGTTCACGTAGCATGAGCCGCCAGCGGTTATGGTGAGCTTTTGTCGATAACTACGTGGCTCAACGAATACTCGCACGGCATTGATTGTATAGGGAACATTCGTTTTCGGTCTGTCATTGGTGATCCACTCACTTGATAAATTGGTTTTGTGCCACACCCCCGTAAATTTCGGTGCCATATCAACCCCCGCAGCGAGGTTGAAATTCAAATCACGATATCGATAAGTCGAACAGTAATGACCCGATTCCGTATAAAAATGGAAGTAGCTATACATTTGAGGGTAGTTAATGGTCGGCTGGTAATACGCATACGTAGAGTCTGTGTTGCTGACCATATGATTGAGTTTCTTCCAACCATAAGGGGAGTCATTAGTAGCAAATTGTGAGAGTAAGCGGCCATATCTAATCGAGACTGGGTTGCTGTATATCGTCATACCTGAGTAGTACGATTCCCAAACGCCAGATTGCGCGTTACGTACTTCAATCTTATTGGAGCTGGTGGCTGGGCAAGTAAAGTCCATATGTGACGATCGAGCAAGGGTACTTACATTACCTGATGTATCATAAACATCGATTCCAAATTGGTAATATCCGGGCGCAGGGACAAGTCCCGCACCAGTGGTGGCCGCGATAGACCCCGCCACAATCACGGTTTTTCTTTCTAGATTATATTCAACGTCTTTGTATTTCTTGGAACCATCTGGTTGCTTAACCCAATATCTGGCTCGTGAGATGCCGTTGTTGTCACTAATGTCACTCACTTCAAGCTGCTTCGTTGTCCCTGTGTTCCCAAAATTATCGATGTGACCATAATATGCATTGAGAATGTGAACGAACTGCCCACTGATCACCGGCTTAATCGTGTCTTGCACAAATGTATAAGATTCCGTTGAGACGACTGCATTGGATAAATCTAGGTATTCCACAACAACGGTGTACTCCCCTTCGTTTTGAGGCACCTTGCTGAGAACCACTTCCTTACCGTAGAAATCCTTGCCGTCTATGTTCAGTCGATCATGGATATTTATGACAGCGGTCAACTGACTTTCAACTAGACCTGAACCATGTTGCAGTCGAACCTGAATTTTTCTATCCAAACCAGATGAAATCTTAAGGGTCAGCGTGTCTCTTATGTTGACCATGTTCAATTCACGGCCATCGACGCTTTTAGGGTTGCCACTCGTATCGGTAAATGAAACTTGTTCTAGCGCAGCCGAAGCGATTGGAACATTCGTTAGCCCTAAAATCATTGTCATTAAGGAGAGCTTTAGTGTGGTCTTCATTTTCTCTGTACCTTTCAAAGTCAGCCATGCGGTCTATGGTCGAAACAAAGGCATCGGCCATCTCACCGATGTTATCTTCTGTGGTACATAGAAATTCCAATTAATGGCATGATTTTCAGTGATTGTTTTACGTAACTGAAGGTAAAGGGAGAAGATTGGCTACCGCGCTAGGCTTGGTTAAATGAATGACAAGAAAGACCAACGCCGTCAGTCTCGCCATTCATTTTCGAGGTAGAGAAGGTGTATTGTACGTATAACTTAATCGGATGGGCTTCGAGATCAGTCAGTGTCAGTCGTCGTACTGGTAACGGGCTTTGACCCAGTAGTTTGTGAGTCTATAGGCTTACGCTCAAACTTTAGGATAAACATAAAGACATTAATTCCGACAATGACAGACAGTACTACAGGAATATATTCCATCTCCATCGTTGTCAGTATGGAAGATTGACCAAGTACTTTACTCAATATGAAAAAAACTATACTTCGATATCACTCGACTTGGATTGCTGCGGCAGAAGTCGGAGAAATAACATGGGAAACAGCAAGCATGTTGATAGAGGCTTTTGATTTGGGGGTTTGCGAAACGGAAGAAATTCTACGTAACGGTGTGGTTCATTCACCTTCTATTGCAGAACAGGCGATTGAGATAAAAAATGATACATTTCAGTATCTTGAGAACATAGGAAAGCCCATCAAATTTCCACCAGCAAGACTTCACAATGAACGTTGTGATGAGGTCGTTATTGAAATCTCTGAAACGGTTAATTTCAAAGCTAGGAACCGCAACAAACAATTGAAAATCGAAGTATAACTAACAAGGGGGCGCTCTTTGTTGTTCAATGAACACGAAGGATTGGTGGTATACCAAATAGAATGAATGCCAGCTGATGTTGAGCTGGCAGGGGGATTACAGGTCGTTGAACTTCAACCCTTCCTCTAGAAAATATTCCATGAAATTGTTATCAAAAAGCTTTGAGAATTTACCTTTCGCCTTATCTGTGTGGCAAGGATTTGCTACACCAAGTAAAAGGATTTCGTCTTCATTTTCCCAATGACTAGAATACACAATGCAAGTGTCACTCGTTCTATCGAATTGACGTCGTGCTCGATTCCATTTGCCTTGTTTGGCGCTGTCAAACCATGGACTGCTCGGGTCCCACAAGTGGATATGCCCCAACCCTGCATCTTCAGCGTCTGTCGGATAGGCTAGACTTGCAACACGGCCAAGATATTGAACCGATAGATCATCGTCGTAACTTAAGTGAAGGGCGATATCTTTGCACAAAGCTTCAACGTCATTGAAACCTTGTGCTTTGATTTCTTGTTCAAATCGAGGGGATGGGGTGACGTTTTTCATGCGTTCCCCTAGTGATAATTAGAGACAGTCGCTTGTGTCGCCGCTTTGAGTTTTGCAACTTTATCAGAAGTCATCTCAAAGCTAGTCTCATATTTACCAATCGAAGCCACTTGGAGTTGGCGTTCGATCGACATTAAATCACCAACGGCACGGCGTAGCTTCGCTGTAGCCTTACGAATTTGTTTTGCTGTTTCAACCGCTGGTTGCTCATATGCCGTTGCACGACGACTTAGGCTTTCGTGTTGCGCTTTAAGAATCATCTCAAAACCACGGATATAACCGTCTGCGACCACCAGCTCATCGATAGTTACTTTATCAAAATAGCTCTCAGGTACATCTGATTGCTCAATCTCACTGTAAACTTCTCTAAGCTGTTTAGTTTGAGTGTTGAGTTTTGCAATAATAGACACAGCCATTTCTAAGCTTTCAGCCGAAACTTGGCGTTGGTCATCTTTACACTCAATTGTCTCTAGACGAAGATCCATAGCTTTAGCAACAGTATCGCCCATTGACGCACTGGCATTGCCACCGAGCGCAGCAAGAATACTTGCACTCATAATTAGCCTCTTCTTCATTGTGACCTCAAAAACATTATAGGAGTAATTATAGAGAGGTGATAAACCTAGCTCATTTCACGGGACGGGAATTATCCATGTCCAAGGCCAGATTACAACCATTCAATATTGCTAACAATCAGCCCATAATGATTAATATCACACCACTCATGCCCATATGTTGCGCAGGTAGCGTTTAGTGCAACAGTAGCAGTAATGGCATCGCGGAATTAACCCGAACCATCGTTGTACGTTAGAAAGCGATTCAGAGCGGTTCTAGGTATAGTTTAGGGAAAATCAAAGGGATATCGTCTTAAAACAAGTCTAAGATTATACGATAAGTGTGATTTATATCACATATTAACGTTAAGTATCCACAATGTCTCTGGTTTTCTGGGAGGGTTTTGTAAATTCGATTGGTGGCTGGTGGCCAAAAAACCTTGCCAAGATAATGATGGACCCTCGCCTTTAAATAGTTAGCTAAACCGATAAAGCCAGTTGACGTTATAGTTTTAGTCCTTTAATGAGTTTACCAACCGCGTCAGCATTGGCCACGAAGAGGCTGCACTGTTCTGAGTAGCATAAACCGATTTTTTGGTACAGCTTTTTGGAGACAGAAGCATCGCAATGCTGGCGGATTATCAATTGCTGCATGCCGATAACTGCGGCTATATATGTATGCGGATTGTCACTCATCCAACGTCTTAGCGTATTAACAGGCACAGCAAACCCACTCAGACGCTCAACCTTGTATGGTATCCCTAAAAGGCTATGAGTCTCATGGTGGTTCGATATTGATAGACTCACCGCGTTTTGCAGAACCGCTTTATATGTCTCCGGTTGTAACTCAATAGCTGTACACGCTGTATCAAACAGCATGGCTTTTTCAGGTGAAGTCTTGCACCAATTTTTCAGACGAGTAATCGATACATGGCAGACATTCGCAACTAAGGCGATGTCGTTTTCCATTTGATAGTTAGACATGTTCGAAGTCCTCTTGTTTAGCTTGATATGCAAGCATGCTTTCTAACGTGTTCGTTCTCTTTGCGGTCTTTTTAGTCTTTTGCTTTGACTCCGACTTACTTTCCAATATTAAGTCCTCATGCACGATTACTGGCAGTTCTAGTGACGCCGGAACAGGCACCTTCTGTGAAGTGTTTGGTAAATTAGCACAGTAACTAAGACGCGTTGAGAGATCGACTTTTGCTACTGCTTTGCTCTTCAATGTCGACCCTTCAGCTGAAATGCCTTTTGCTAAGTCAGTAAACCACTCGATTGCCTTGCTCATTCTCTCAAGCTGCTTATCCAGCATCAACTTGAAATTCGTCAGATTAGGTCGTAGGTGAGACGCAGACGGTTCAAACAATGCACCAGCTGTCTGTGGGTGATATTGCTCAATAGCTAACTTATACAAGCCAATTTGATGATCGCGAATTTGTGCTTCATCTTGACCTGATTTCTCTGCGAGTTCAATTTGCTCACGTATTGACTGAACAGCCTGAACCATAGGGCTCCACTTTTGAATAGCAGCTGTAGCCGTAGTGCTGAGATCGCTCATGGCTTTTTCAGTAACACGAGCAAGGTGGGATAAAGAAGACGCATCCAGTGAAATTTGGTTTCTTTGCGATGGGGTCAGCGCCATGCGTTGCAATTCATTAAATGAAGACAGCGCATCTTGATTGAGCAGTAACCATGCTTTGTATGCCGCTGCCCTTTGAGTGTGACTAATCTCGTGAGTATTAAACTGGACGTTAAATATCGATGTAGATAACGTATCAAACCCTTCTTCCACATATTGGTGAGCAAGATTAAACAACTGTTGAACCTGAAGCAGTGACTCTTGATGTGGCGTTCCCGCATGCAAAGCCGCCTTTACCTGCTTCCTTTGCTTATTTCTTAGTTCACGCACAACACGAAGTACACCCACTTTATCCATCCTGTGTTGCTTCATGGTAATAGCCCAAGGCTGTTTTTGGATTTCCTCAACAGACATTGATTGATAGTCCAAAGCGCCGAGTTCTGCGAACAATTGAGTACGCTTGAGAAGTTCACGGTACTTAGCGATATATGAAGGTGACACGACCACGCCCCCCATCGTATTCAACATTTCAGCTGGACACGTTGATATAAACTTTCTTACTGGGCCACGATGACGGAGCGCATGAGCTAAATGTGAATCATGTACATCCAATGCACGTTCAAAGCCACCCAGTCTCTTAAACATCTCTATGGACTGTTCGGTGACGGCGATTTTTGCACCATCCACCAGCTCTCCATGGCAGTTAATGAGCTCAGTTTGCACGCTAACTTCTTTTTCATATGCATACCCAAAGTCAACATTAAGGCCATTTAACTTATTGGCATGGGCAAGATGTAAGCGCGAATCTACTGACAATGGATAGAATTTAACGCGGGTATTCGATTTCGTAAGCTTACCATTTTGAGTTCGTACTACTCGCTTTGTGAAATGGGCTTTTGCTGACACCTTTCTCGGTTTCTCGTTATACGCCACACCTAGCACCGCACTTTTTAAATACGGGATAGAATGAGTAAGTAAAGTCGGTTTCTTTGAAGGAAACTCAGTAGCGAGGGCTTTGTTCACGAATTGCTGGGCAGATTGTAAGCTTACGAACTCACGTTGAACTAATTTATCGGAGATCGCTTCCATTACATTGTTGATGCGATTAGTGGCCAACTCAGTGAACGTGGTAGATAGATACTCTGACTCAAAAGACTTCGATACCAATTTTCCGTCAATGCGTACCTTCCCCATTTCGGGCGTACCAAAGGTAACAGACCCGATATCGACCAGATGCACTTCACCTTTGATGTTTGCACTCAGCTGATACTGGCCATCGTCAACTTGCGTGTCATTGAATGAATGTGAAACCGACATTTCCACTTTGACTGGCGTATTGTGTTGGGGATAACGCTCAAGCGTGCAATTGTTGAAGCCTGCTTCGTTAGTGATATCCGAGGTATCAATCGGGCGTCGCCAATACGACAGCAGCGCACGGTGGTTGGCCACATAATGGTTCGGTTCCTCTTTTTTGAACACAGGCATCATTACTGCTTCAGGGAGAGGATATTGCGGGTCAACTAACTTGATGGTCTTCCCCGTTTCCGCTTCCCACTCTGCATTGGTTTTCGGAAACGGAATCCATGACTCAGGTCTTAAGTGAAGATCACGCCAGATAGCAAGTGGTCTAAACGGAAGGCTTGCTATACCGTCAATGCCCCAGCGATAGCTTAGGTACACTGCGTGACGTTCAGAGAATAGTTTGATTTGTGGATTCACCGCTTGAGCTTTATACATAGCCAAATAACCACGTCTCGCTTTCGCATTCAACGTCACATCATTTTGGATCTCTACAATGCCGGGATGTGTATCCTCTTTGCCTTCGGCAATAAGTTGACGGAACTCTGCAGCCCTGTTTTCTGAAAGAATCGATAACTGAGCAAAAAGTCTGACTAACTTCTCCAAGTAGCGAGGTTTCAACACATTAGGTTGAAGTGCAATTCTGCCAAAACCAACACTGTCGTACCCTTTGGCATGCAAAGCACGAGCTCTCATGTTCGCAGACAGGCGGAACATGTAATCACGTAAACGCAAAGCTTCCTCTTGACCGAGGATGTTCCATCGGTCTTGTTTAGCTAAACTGGTTTGTGTTTTATCAATGGTGCCAACTTGAGTACAGATCAAGCACCCATATCGAGCTTTACCTGAACACCCAGCACCATGTTTTTGTCCGACTGAAATCTCACATGCTTCTTGCGCGGCATTTCCATAGATGGCCAACAACAAAGCAAAGTCGGACATGAATGCTGGAATAGCATTTTGAATACCAGGGAGGTTCTTCGTCAAAGGCTTCTTTCCGGCTAACTCTAAGGCCGTGAAGACTTCATCCGTTAACCAATCTCGGATAGGAGCGTACTGGTACAGTTGGAATTTACTGACGTCACTTTGGTCCACCAGCTCCGCCTTGAGTGCATCGATGGTCTTGTGTGCAGTACCCTGCTTCTTCATATTACGAGTACGACGTGTGCTTTCATCTTTTACGCGTGAGCCCGAAAAAGAGATAACCGGTGACGACGCGTACTGCTCCATGCCTTCCATACCTTCCATACCTTCAAATCGATTCAACATGGTTTTAATGTACTTCTCGGAAGGGATCAGCTTCAAAATTACAGTGCAGTCGCCGGACATAGACGCATTCTGAATCACTTTTTGTGCCGACAAGTAACGATTGGCGTACTCTTCATGAAAGTCAGGAGCCACACCATCATAGAAAAGGTTAATGCCACAGTCCTTCGCATAGGCTTTCAAGAACGGAGCCGCATACTCGCTGTACATCTGCATTGGCAATGCTTCTGCACCAGGATTAACGGTGCTTATCATCAGTGGACGTGAGGGTTCGATTTTTCCTTCCGCAATGCTCTGTTTGTAAGCTTCAATCAAGCACAGTGCGACCAATGTGCTGTCTTTCCCCATACTTAAGCCTTCATGACAAATATACTTCTCATCAGCTTCGATCAGGCTACGCGTCTCTCTCACCGTGTCATTGAAGCGATCAATAATCCCCATATGCAGGGCATACAATTGACTGCTTAATGCGTCTTGTGCTGTCGATACTAATAAAGTCATGTCCGATTCCCTAAGTCATCTTGAATACCTTAACTATAACGTGCATAGAGAATAATGAAAGTTTATCCCCCCGTTTTATGGGAGATTTTTCTTTCATTTTATAGACAGGGTTAGTTGTTCTACATAGACTGAAGATAAATCCAGTGAGGACAAAAATATGAACGCGAAGACAGATTTGACAGTACCATACACACCCAATCATGCTCTTAATGGCAAAGACCTAGAGGTGGTGTTCTTTATCGGGGAAGAAGGAATCAACAAGTACGGCTTTCGTACCCTCGAAGGCATTCTGTTGACCAAGGAGTTAGCCGAGCATTTCAAAAATGAAGAAAGTTCAGACAAGATACCTTCTCACTTAAAACGTCAACGTGATCTTGAAAAATCACGCAGCGAACCGCTCAAAGATTACTTTCGAACCCGCAAAAATACCATATTGCCCGGACTGGCGATTTGTTTAAGCCATCTAAAGGATGAAGAAGAGATCATTATAGGTAACCGTAGGATGCTTAAAGCCGTGATCCCTGCCGACTGTGACCGTCATATTGCCGATGGTCAAAACCGTAATGAGCTATTTCAATCTTTATTAACTGAAATGCCTGAGCTTGCGACGCAAACCCTGAGCGTGAAATTCCTTGTCTCTGATACCGACACGCTAGAGCCTGTGACTGAGCAAATAAAACAACTATTCAGTGATTTTCACTTCAATCAGAGAAAACCAACGACGAGTCTGAACCTGTACTTCGACAGCAGCAAACCTTACAGCCGGTTATTACGTCGATTTCTGGATTTAGAAGTGAACCAATTGTCCCTATGGGATCTGATCTCGGTAAGTGGAAAGCTCACCAATGGGCATCTTTTCATCTTAAAACAGCTTCAAGATTTCTTGAGCATTGCCAGCGCTTCCACAGCCGCGAAAACAAATGCATTACTCACCAAGAACCCTGAAATGACAGATCAGTTGTTCAACATGCTCAAGCCTGCGCTTACGGGCGTACTCAGTGCTATGCCAATAGGTGAAAAAGATACTGAGAATGACCCTATGTATAGCAAAGCCATTTATTTCTACGGATGCGCGTGGGTTTGTCGCTCCATCATCGAAGAAGGTATGTCTAATGGTACGGCACCAGACTGGAGTGCTCTAGAGCGCTTAAAAGCACTTCCGTTACTCAACATGAAAGACAGCTGGTGGACTAAAGCAGGCGTTGTTCAAAAGCTCCAGTTAGATAATGCAAAAGAGCCGAAATATATGATGCAAAAAGGTTCAGAGAAACTGATGGGCCGACGTTTGTGCAAAGTCTGTGGTATCTACCCGTGTGATGAAATTTAGCCTTTGGAATAAACGCTAAGGAGAGAGATTATGGAACTGAATTTACAAGCCTATCGCTGCCCGTCTGCAATGACTCAAGCTCGACTTGCTATAACTATGGCTCATTCAAGCAATGAATCCCTATGGCTTCACTCCATTGAACCGATGCTAGAGCATCATATTAAGGCTTACCTTGCTTCGGAATACCCTAACGCCACTCTTGCTGTGTTTATGGCCAAAGAGATAACAGAGGCGATGCAAGACGAATGGTTGTCTGATGACAGTTTGTTTGATGAAGATGACTTGGATGGGGCAACAGTTCAGTGCTTGTATTGCATTTCATGTCGGTGAACAACAAAGATTGAAACTTTTCTGTTACGCAGAGCTGATTGCTACGTGACGCTATAGCAAAGATTTGACAATAAAGATCAAAACTCAATTTCACTCAATAGGCCAACTTAAAGCAAGAAGTAACAATAAAGTTAGAAACTTTTAGATGCTTTTTGTCGTAGTCTGTCTTTTGTTGTAGCAAACTTTTGCCCCATTGTAAGCTAGACCTTTTACTCATTCATATCCTGTTCATGGGGTTTTTGCCCTACTAGAAGTTCTCCATTCTTCTAATGCAGGTCGCCGTGAATCCCCGTGTTGTATTACGGGGGGAAATTCCACCGTAATATTAGGTCTACTTGTCAAAATCATGAAGTCAGCTTTCACTTTACTTATGGAATGACATATCATTGCTTCTAATTTATTGATTTATAGAACTATTGATACTTTTATTACCAAAAAAGGGGGGGATGAATGACTATATTAAATGTGCAATTGAAGAACTGTTACGGAATTCCAGAATTAAAGTATGACTTCGACTTTTCTGGTCGTGGAAATCGAGCTTTTGCCATCTACGCTCCAAATGGATTAATGAAAACCTCGTTTACAAGAACATTTGATGCTTTACGGCAAGAGAAGCAACCTAAGGAAGAGAGGTTTCAGCGCCCTTCCACTGCAAATGTTAATTTCAATGGGGCTCAGATAGACCCGAATTCCATCTACGTCCTCAATTCAAACATAGATCTTACCTCTGATGACGAATCCGTCACTAACCTTTTGATCAACAGGGAAAGTAAAGAGAAATATGACTCATTAGTTAAAGATATTGAAAGTGCTAAAACTAAAATGCTTTCGAAACTTCAAAAACTTTCAAAGCTTAAAAAAGCTGACGTAGAAGAAACGATTCGTAAAGATTTCCCTGCACAGTCACTTATCGAATCTCTGCAAAACGCAAAAACTATTTCACCTACCTTCTCATCAGATAAAGTTTTTTATGCCGATGTTTTTCATCAAAACGCAATAGAAGTACTAGACAGTCCTGAGTTTGTATTGAAAGCACGAGAGTTTCTTGAACGCTATGACGATGTTTTCAAATCAAGTGGAGGCCTATATTTAAAAGGAGTTTTTAATCCTAATCAAGCTGACGCCAGTCGTGATGCTCTAGAAAAAAACGCTTTTTTCGACGCTGGGCATACCATAAAAATACAAGGTGATGCCGGAGACATTGGGCTAGAAGAATTTAAAGAAAAAATTAAAGAAGTAAACAAAGAGATAGACACGGACACAAAGCTCAAAGCTCTCAAAACTAAATTGGCAAAAAATGCTCAATCTAAGGCAATCCAAACTCTCTTAGAGTTAAGCAGTCCAACTGAAGCTGAAACCTTAATTGTTAATTTGAATCCTGGTAAACGTGACTGGTTCAAACAAGAATTATGGCGAATGTATATTGAGAAATGTCCTGAAGTAAATCTTTTTTTGTCAGCATGGGAATCGAATAAAGAACAGATCCAAAAACTTGAGGAGCAAGCTGCTCAAGAAGCCCCTCAATGGCTGGATGCAATAGAACTTTTTAACTCTCGTTTTGTCGACATGCCATTTAAGTTAGGTTTATTTAATCAATCTGACGCAATTCTAGGAAAGTCAAAAGCTGTATTGAAGTTTATATTTACAGACAAAGAAGACACTCTAGAATGCCAACGCCATGAAATATCCTCCCTCAGCCAAGGAGAACGCCGTGCATTGTACTTACTTAGCTTTATTTTTGACGTTGAGTATAGAAAAAGGGAGTCTTTAGAAACAATCTTCATAATTGACGACGTAGCTGATTCTTTCGACTATAAAAACAAGCATGCAATTTTACAGTATCTAGATGACTTGAATAAAACAGCGTTTTTTTATCAAGTAATCCTAACCCATAACTTCGACTTCTACCGTTCTCTATTGCTGTCATTTATCCCTGATAAAAGATGTCTAATGGTTAATAAATCAGAGACAGAGTTGCAACTTGTTCAATCAGAGGGTGTACGAAACATCTTTGTTGGGCTGTGGAAGAAACACGTAACAACGTCTAACTCAATTCTATATTCATGCGTGCCATTCACTAGAAACCTAATTGAGTTTACTACTGGTACGGACGATGACGGCTATCGACTTCTGACAAAGTTACTGCATTGGAAGCAAGGTTCTAGTGACATAACCGTTGGTCAATATTTCGAGGTATATAATCAGCTCTTTTCTACTGAACATAATCCTGAGAATCAGGATTCCTGTATGATTGATTTACTTTTTGACACCGCAGACTCTATCGTCAGCCAAGCTGATCATGAAGGTATTAACTTACAAGATAAAGTACTCTTATCCATAGCAATTCGAGTAAAAGCAGAGAAGTTTATTACTGAGGAATTGAGAAAAGTTAAAGGAGACGATTATTGGAGTACTCAGTTTTCCTATGGCAGGCTCTTAGGTAAAGAATTCGAAACTCAATTTCCAGATTCACACCATTTACCTACACTTAAGAAAGTTAGTGTCACCGTGTGTTCAAACATTCACTTAAACTCATTTATGTATGAGCCAATTTTAGATTTATCGATTACTCACTTGATTGACTTATACAATGAGATAAGTGGTCTTTCATAATTTAAGAGGACTATGGTTTACCACTGCAAAGCAAATGGTTGGGAATGATGCAGTAGCGTTACATAGAGGCGAACTCATCTTCAGGATTAAAGAGCAAAGTGCTTTAGGTGGTAACTTGGTAAGTGACTAATATATTATTATTTTTTAGCTATTCAGGGAGACGACTTTGCACGATTACGGAGTGTAATGGCTGAATGAATTTGGCCACTACATTAGAGGTTTGTAATACCTCGGCTAATCCGTTAACTGCTAATTTAGCGAAATCTATAGCTCAGTTATGTCCAGAACCTTCACAGATGGCACTTCGTAACTCGGAAGTGCCCCATTCCGTGCCAGCGCCGCTCAGATTCATGAATCACATTGAGGTGGTTTGGCTTACCTTTTCTTATCTGTGTAATGTCTGGTGAGTTGGGTGCTTACCATATCGTAGGCAATTTCAACTTTTAAGTAAGTATCAATATGGAGATTGACCGCGCAATCATCTTCTTTTTTGACTGTACTGTTGAATAGGTTCAACAATAAGAAAGCTTAATTTATTAGCTAATACGAAGCCTACAACCTCGAAATTGGGTATAACCTAAGGCTAAATATAAACGATAGATGCACAATTATACTGACTACAATAAACGATGAATTGGCAGGTAAGAAATTGAAAATAAAAATGACTATCTTTATCATCACCAGCGCAATTTTTAGTACAAATGTATACTCTAAACCTTCAAAACAGAAAATGTTTGAAGCCGCAATAGGCTATGCAATGTGCTCTGGTGCCTTAGCTATTTCAGGAAAAACTAATTGGAAGAATGACTCACTTACACTTTTAAAAGCATCTAAAAGTTCGTTTCAATCCATCCTGTACTACTGGCCTGATCTCGGCTCAGAGTTAGACCCAGAGAAAGTTGCCCTTCAAGTATTTCATAGTATGGAGCAGAAACTACCCTCCGAATTGAAAGCTGAAAAGTGGGCTCTAGAAGCAAAATGTGAATCGGATCTGTTACCTTTGGCCCGAATTGTTAACAGCAATTGACAACTGCGAGATTCGCCATTGTCTTGGATTGAATGGGAGTAGGTCTGTGGCTTCAGCTTTACCCTTCCTCCTCTTCAACTTCCATACATCTTTCTCAAGATACTGACCCCCAACGCTGACACCTGCTTTTTGACCAATGATAAAGTCAGACCACAAAAAACAATCCATTGCTTTCAACCAAACTTTAAGTGCTCCAAAAGAAGAGCAGTGTCATTCTATCTTCGTCCGCATTCTGTGATATTAGCCACACACTTTAGCTTTTATTAGATACTACTACGTGTACCCATATAATATTGCTACAGTAATTTTAATGACATCAATTGGAGAGTATGTCGTGCGAGCTAAAAACTATATTTTTCTTTTAATCATTAGTTTAATGTCATCAGCAAGCTACGGTGCAGGTAGTCCTTCTAGGTGGGAACATAATGAACAAGGGACCGTTTATGTTGGTTATCAAGCAGCAAATTTTCCAGAACGATTGACAAATTCCTCCCATACAATGTATCGAAACCTCATGTCGGAAGACTATTACCTAAAGACAGAGCATACATCTAATCTATACAAAAATAATGCAATTTTTTTCTTCGTTTTGACAACGCATTTTTGTATGGATAACACAATTCGTGTCAATGGGGTTAAAGTATCAGTATATGCAACAAAGTATAACGACAAATGCTACATTGATGTTAAAACCCTGAAGGGCACTGCTTTTGTTTTAGAGCAAATACAAAAAACTAAAGCCATTTCCATCGAGTTATCAAACTCTCGCAAGGTCAGTTTTTCAACGAATTATCATTCTAATGCAGTGCATAAAGCAAAGAATTATGTCCAAATACAAAATGATTATAAAAACGAAAGCGATGCACTCTGACGATTTATAGAGATTTAAATTTATAAGGCTATAGTAGAAAAACTACTTTATCAAAGTTCATGTTACTAAGTAGTAGTATAGGCATTGAAAATGAAGCAATCCAAGTCCTTTCAACGATAAAAGATTAGTAACATTTGAATAACTTAATCAAAACTTTGGAAAAGGAGCTGCGGCGAAGCTTTAAGAATCCGAAACCAAACTATACGCATATGCACGGATATACAAAGGACTTAATGATCCAACTCGCTCAAGAGTGTAATTGTCACGATACAATGAATAGCCTTATAAGTGCATTATCCGTACGTGCTAGTCAGGAGGACATTATTGTTATCATTGGAGAACTTAAATTAGAGATCTTACTGGACTCTTGATAAGGACTTGAACTACATCAGCAGTTTTTGATGCTGAGTTAATTGAATACAGTTATTGGCAGAGAAGACGATGGCGGAAGCTTGTTCATTTCCTATCACCGCAGACTCTGCGATAAGGTAAGAAATAGTCTGTACCAGTAAATCCAAACGCTCCCAAAAGTGACGTTACCATACTAAAAGTAATCCGTAATTTTACAATTGAAATGCTAACTCTAAGAAACTTTTGTCCAAAAATCTGTTTCAGCAGGAGTAGTGCTTACCCCTAAAAGTTTCAATCTTTAATGTTAAAGTTGCGAACTTTATTGTCTGAGTTTCGATCTTAGTTGTCCACCGACATTTCATTCAATGAAAACGTGGACAACCTAGCTACACCCATCCAATAAAAAAGGTGCATTTAAACGGAAGAGTCTAAATGCACCAATAACGACACAAGGACGTTCTTATATCGAGGTCATAGTCTTACCAACGCACGACCATTTGCGCTGTGGCGGTATCCCCAGAATCATCATAACCAACAACCGTCACTAACTCTGATTCGCCCGGTTGTCTTAACTCTGAAATCCGTTTACCGATATTGCGACGCTCGTTATCACCAACTGTCCAATCGTATTTGACCATTTTACCATCTAAGTCTTTACATTTTGCTTCGATACGGGCGGTCTTCGAGTACATACGGTAATCGATAGAGCACGTCGGTGGTTGGTTTGGCACCACTTCAATTGGAATGATCGCTTCCGCTTCTTGACCGTAGTTAGTGAGAATTTTCAATTTCAATTCATGGTCACCCGTTAATAGGTTCTCAATATTTGCTGATGACTTCTCTAACTCAGGTTGTAACTCACCATCGACATACCATTGATAGTCTGCCACTCGGTCTGATGGGTGACCACCTCGAATTGTCGGACGGACATTAACATCAAGTGGCGAACGTTGATAACTGTTACTATACCGTGCAGTTAAATCCACAGTGATCGGCTCAGGTTCCAATACCTCCACATATTCAGTAAAGGTGTCGTAGTTACCGCGATCATCTTCTACCGTAACCGAAATTGGGTATATACCCGGTTGTTTTGCGGTAAATCGTGCTCGATGTCCATAATCTTTCGTCAACTCCAGTCGGCCTTGTCCGTTCCACTCATACAAATAGTACTCGCGTAAATTCGCACCAATTGGACGTCGTAACCAGATCTCAATCACTGAAGGTGCAACGAGCACACGCTGTTTATACGCCACGTCGAATTGTGGGAACTGATACTCCCATACACGAACCTTATGATCGAATTCCGCATACGTTAACGCCTTGGCATCTTTAACCCACGCACGCAGTGTGAATGTATGAAAGTCAGCTCGGTCCAAATCATCATTCGTTGGAGTAAAGTCCACAACATTCGAATCAACAATGGTTCCGTCTGGTCTTACCCATTCAATTTCAAGTTCGGAGTCCATATTGGAATACGGTGTATCGACATCTCCAACCAAAGTTAACGTATCGGTGGTTTCAACATCAGTATCCCCTTTCACTCTTACTCGAACAGGTTTCGCTCGCTGAGAACGTACTGAGCGGTATTCTGTTGCCCAGCTGTGTTCATCGGTTTCATAACCAAGATACGCCGCTTTTGCGATAATCTTGTTGCTGCCTTCACCTGTTGCAGTGTATTCGAGTGTACTACCGCCTTCAGTGAACGTGACTCCACCATCAATAGACCATTTAATAAGCATATTACCGGCATCCGCCTCTTCACCTTGATCAAGAAGCGTGTACGTTCTTGTCATACCGGTGATCAGGTTTGCTGCCCCAACTAGTTCAGTTTGTGGCACTCGGTACGCCATGATTTGTACGACGTCGGTTTCTGCTATCTCCCCTGTGAAGCGATTTGGAACATGACCTTTCACCAACCAAATACCTTCTACTGAGGTACTGAAAGAAAAGCGCTTACCAGGTTCTCCATATAGATTCCACGTACTGCCATTGTCTTCCGATATGTACCATGACACTTCACCAGAGGCGTCTTTGTCATCACGGGTAAGATGTTGATATTGAATAGCGGCATTCATCGGTACAGAACCCGTTATACGCAGTGTACGCAGTTCACCTTCGATTGCCGTTCCTTTCATGATTTTCAAGGTCCCGCGTTGAGAGCGAACCATTGAAACATAATTTTCATTTGGCGATTTTAGTTTCGCTTGTGCATAGAATCGAAGGTCACCGATGTCATCTGATGAGAAGTTTACATCAAAGTCATTCACACCTGATTCGTTCATATCTTGCCAATCCGTCAGGCCATGTAGGTTCTTCTCTTTGTCCATGACAGCAATTCGAACAGACCAATCACCAAGCTCTTCAGATTTGTATACGACATCTCGGTAAAAACTACTATACAGCCCAAATTTCGATTTAACCTTGAATGTGTCAACGGTGGACGTTTCACGAGAAGTTTGCTCAACCTTGAGCCTTGCTCGTGTAGAAGGAACCGCATAAGTCTTCACCGCACTCTCAACTACTTGTTCTGGTAAACGGGCGTAATGAACTTGAACGGCATAATCATCCATCTGCCACAAATCTCGGTGGTTTGCACTGTTTCTGTCTGTGATTACCTTCGTGATAGTGTGCTCGGTGTATCGGTTGGACTGTTTGATGTATTGGCTTTCTAAGGTTTCACCATTTTTAAGGAGCGTAATGTAAATAGGCGACGCCGCTGATTTAACTCGATATCTCCCGATTCTAGATTGCCCCATCTCAACCGCATATATGCCATCTTCAAACATACCGTCGTCGTCGAAGATGATCTCTGGAGTATCTGGGGTATGAACGATTAGGCTTGTATCGTCGACTTTGATTAAGTTTTTTCGGCCTTCAGAGTCATGGATATAAATCTCAGCTTCCACTGTCGCAGGACCCGTATTTTCAAATACACCAATCAGCTCAGGGCTCGCAGTATCCCATGCTTCTTCCAAACCTTGAGGGATGACTGTCCAGTTCACGGAACAAGTCATTTGAGTCGGGTTTTTGATCCCTTGTACCGCCTCATGCTCTGACTTGAACATTCTACAAGCTCGACCTTTCGTTTGTGCGAATGTGATGTCTTGGTTCTGCACAAGTGCCACTTTGCGGTCACTGATGTTGTCGTATTCGAAGTCTAAAGGTAAGAATGAAATGGAATACTCTCTTTGAACTACGTTGTTGTTCCCGTCCTTACCACGCACAATGACTTTATGAACTGTATTAGACTCCCATGGGGTTTCCATTTTGATCGCACGAGCCATCTTGAATTCACCAATATGCTCAACGGGTACGCCATCAAGCAAAATATCAGTGATTTCATTCTCAATACTGGTTTCATCTTGCACGGTGAAAATCATATGCTCCATGAAGTTGATTTCATCACCAGTACTAAACAGCGTGTCATTGTTGTACAGACGAATCTCAGGAGGTAAACGGTCTAACTGCATTGCAGTCACTTCCTTGTCACCTCTGTTTGCAAATCTATCTAAGGCTTTTATGTTGCCTTGATAAAATCCATCTACCACTGAACTGAGCGGAATTCGATAGACAAACTTGTTGCCAATCTGTTGAGGGATACCAAAGCTGTCTACTGTCTTCTCGGTATAGGTAACGTGTTCATTTCTGAATAAATCGCCTATATCCCTACCCTCTAGCGTAACAAAATCGGATACACCGACATGATCTGTATGCTCTTCAAAGCTCAAACTAACCTTGGATGGTAACCACCACTTATTTGCTGTATCGGTACTGTGCGGCGAACTGAGAACGACTACAGCTTCATTGTTTTGGACAACCACCGTTTCTCCACCAACATCAATCGAAATATCATTGCTAGTGGTATCTCCGACAGCTTTGACAGCATACTGCTCAATAACGGGCGGTCTGTAATCCCACGCGTATTGGATCTGACTGTTCGGGGCTGATACGACATCGTATTTATCCGAGACTTTTAATGCTGTGGTAAGTTGCCCTGTCAGTGAATCGTCACCAGATAGATGAAAGGCAGAAATGGCGACCACGCATGAATCTTGGCCTTCAGGCACCTCACACGATTCACCAAACTGAGTTAAGGCCACCACCTGATCAAATGGACGAGGCTCGACCTCAACAGTAATTTTGCGAAGTTTTTCATTCTTATCGTGCGTAATGAAGCTCAAGCCTTGATATTGAGCTGAAGTAGTGTCCGTGGTGACATTTACAATCACAGGCGGAACGGGTTCAAGGATAGTGTAGGCCACGCTGTCTTCAATCAATGTGATGCGTTCTTTCTCAATACCATTGAAGTAAGAAATGCGATATGAACGGTAATGCTCTCCTGCAGCTGCGGTAGGTCGACCATCGAGCGCTAATCCATTCGCATTCCAGCTCGGGTCGGTATCACCTGTCCATTCGAAGAAACACTTTAGATTGCTACTGTCAGACGTATACGCTTCTTCTCGCACTGTTTCTAATCTACAACCAGATGCTGCGGCTTCTTTAGCTAAGGCTGAATACTCTTTCACGCCACGATAGATTTCATCAGGGTAAGTAAACTCTACTTTTGGCGGCACACTCGTTATGGAACCGATGATGTACACTGATTTCGCAACAGCAGCAGTCCCTATAACTGTTAGTGAACAACTAATAAGAATTTTGATTAACTTGTTCATAGTGCTCTTCAACTCCAAACGCAATTTCATTGGGATAGGTTAAATAAGGTCGAGAGCAATTTTTGAAATTAACAAGCCTATTTTTGAAGATTAAAGTTTTTCTCGCGGCATTCATTGTAAAGGAGGGATTTGGATTATTACCCCTTCACGACTATGAAGGGGCTGAATGAGAATGAAGACTTATGGTAAAAATATATGGATTAATAAACCTGGCGCGACCGCGATACCGAACGTGAATAAGGACAAGTATAAGTCCGTGGCTACATATGCGCCGATGTCTTTCTTTTTATCAGAAGAAGATTGTGCATTTTTAGACAGGTGTTTAGATATTTCCGTTCCAAACTTTTCAGACAATGGATGACGTCGATTTGACTGATAAATCTCAAAGACAAATTTATCAAAATGCTTGAGTTCTTGTAGACGACATTTGATAAACGGGGAGACAAGACAGTAGCATACCGCCACCAGTAAAAAGCAAATTATTGTGAGTGACATGCTATTCAATGGGTTTGTCAAAAAGACAATTATCCCCAATTGAAGAGAGATGTATCCAACAAGAAAATTTAGCGTCTTCATTCCAATACCTCCACCACAGGACTATTCACAAAGGGATCTGGCATGGAAAGCAACAACCGCCCCCCAGTTGCATTGAGCAATTCAATATTCAGCGGTTCACTTTCATCATTTGTCGCCCTAACTCCATATGTCATGGTATGGCTTTGGTCTTTAAAGGAAGTTTGATACGCAAAAAAGCAGGTGGCATTTGACGCCTCAGACTTACAAACTTTTGTTACCAAATTCACTGACTGCACCCCACCATGAGCGACAGCAAAATCAGGCCACTGAATCGCCTTTGAATCTAGTGTTGAGTTGTCCATTGCATACAGGTTTAAAATATACTCGCGTGATGATTTTTCCATCATCGTGTAATCACTGAATCGATTCGCTCTCGTTGTCCACATCATCACGGTAACAATAGTGATTAAGGCCACAAGTCCACACACCAGAAGCCATGTCACCTTCACGTTGTTGCCTGATTTTTCATTACATTGGTTAGTACTCAACATCCATAACCTCACTCATTCTAATTGCTGCTTGAGACATTGGAGCCTTGGAGTCCGTTGTTTGCCTCTAGCACGAACGAGTAGTCTTCGATGGACTTAGACCACTTATGTAAGTCCGAACAATCAAGACTCTTCAAAGCATAATTTTGCAATGAGTGAGCAAGTGGGTGTTGGACTGCAATGGAGATCGCCACAAATTGAAGCCCAGTAAGCTCCACAGACGTTTCTACGACTGAATCATAAGGAATGTTACATTGGGCGGAAGCATAGCGTGACAAATAGGCGATGGTGTCCCCACACTCCGTTCCACACGCTTCTTTGTAACGACTGATTATGTCGTCACTGGTGTTAGCCATAGCTGAACTCATGAAGACCAAAGTGCTTAAAACCATAGTTAGAATTTTCATTGCATAGTGACCATTGTTGGGGTGTGATTTTCATTGTAAGGAGCGGTAGAAATAAGTTTTTCAAACAAGGAAGGTAATTTGGACTTTAAATTGACAAGCAGGTTTTGGAGCCTGCTTGCCTATTTGGGAGATCATTTGCATAACTTATTTTCTTTCAAAGAAAGGACATTGTTATGCGGCGTTTTCGACTTGTTCTTCGTCTTCATTTTCCAAGTCATCCATGTCAGTCGCAAATGACTCGACCCGACGCGTCTCTAAAATTTTATCGATGGCTTGGTCTTGGGTGTACCCCCGCTCCATCAGAGCCGCTAATTCCATTTTGTCTTTCGGGTCCGTGGAGTACATCAGCAGCATTGCAGGAGGCGCGTAAAAACGCACAACCTCTTTGATGTCATCACCAATTTGGAAGAAGATTTCTGAGTACCTATTTTTACGGGTCCTAATCGATTTGAGAATTTCGAATTCTTGGTCTGACAATGCCACCAGCTTGTCATTTTTAACTTGATTAATCGTGTCTGATTTCTGATACAGGAAGCAACGATATACACAGTTGGCGGCTATGGCTTTACCTACAGATGAACCATACAAGTCACTCAACAATTGGGTGATAATCCAAGCACTAGCATCCACCTTCCTAAAACGCCTAAAGGCACTCTCAAGGAACGATGATACTGGGTTAGCACCTGTGGACCCTTGCTTTTCTTGAAGGAACTCCCAACACTCATCCACAATGAAGGCTTTCGAACGACGCTGAGAACCGGCTTGAGCATCACCCAAGAAGAAATGTTGGTAACACAGGTTGATGATCTGCATTAAGGCAATTACCTGCAATTCCGGTTGCGACTTCAGCTCTTCTAATTCACAGACAATGAATGGGTTGTCCAGCGTTGGGGGCGGCTTATTGACCGTAAACATATCGCCAAACATTTCGCCTTCACGGAATGGTTTTAACTGTTCACCAATGTCTTTCAGCTCTTTACGAGAGCTCGCAGAACACATATCAGCGAAGATCGTGACACTTGAGTCGCGACCATGCTTATCCCACATCAATTTCAAAATGGTCGTCATACCACGCTTCTGCAACGTCGTGAGCGTACCATTGGGCTCTGCCATCACCGACAGCATTTCCAAAATCATACCAGCCTGCCCTTCCTTACCACTGAACTCAACAATGGACGGGAAAGGGTTGAGTGAGAACTTCATATCTTGACCGAAACTGATAAATTGACCATTCAACGCTTCACACAAACGGTAGTAGCTTCGACCCACATCGATAATCATTGCCATACCACCATCGCGCTTGGCTTCAGCAATATGTTGAGCGGTCTTCATCAGCTTATCGATTTCTGACTTGGGTAAATTCATCATGTTCCATAGATGCTGGCTTGGCATCTTGCCTGACCCCAATATGCACGTCACAATGTATTGGACGAGAACCGACTTGCCCGAGCCCGACTCCGCGACAACGATACCGTTCATTGAGCCATCGGTTTCAAAAGGATTGAACCCAAACATCGACATGTCTCTGGTTACAAAGGGGATCACAGGTTTACTTGGTGAGTTGCCAGATGAACTGGAAATTATCGGGCTCATGAACGCGCAGACATCAGACGGTACTAAGTTATAGCGGTCTAATCTTTTGCGAGTCACAGGGTCTGGTGCGAAAGGTAATGAATGCAGGAACATAGGTGGAGTCATGTACTTGTCTTCTTCCAATTCGAATCCTGCAGGGGTTGAAGCTACTTTCTTGAAGCGTGCAATCTCCGTCTCTAAATGCTCCTCATCATCACCAAAAATCATAAACTGAAGATACGCATTCACCATCTTCGACTTCTTTTGCTCAATTTTGGTAAAAGCTTCATCAAAGTCAGCTCGCTGCCAACGAACAGTATCATTCCAATTTACTAATTTGTTGTTTGCCTGCATTGTCATGTATTTACGGCGACGCTTAATCTTACCCTCTTCTTTTTTAGAGTTAGGGTAATGGACATTCAATACAATCACGAAGTTCGACCATGCTGTAGAATGCCCATATCGCCAATCACTAAAGACATTCAGCATGTCACCAAAGCCCAGTGTTTTTGGGTATTCTTTGGGAGTAAGCATCGATATAGGCCGCTCATCAATGATGACCTTCGAATCGGTAAACTCGATTTTACCGCCCTGCTCCTGAACTTGATCTCGGGGCATGTAGGCTTCGTTTTTATTAACGTCTCCTTTGCGCCAAGTTGACGAGTCCTTTCTGTTCATGAGCCTTTGCATGAAGTGTAGCCAGCCCCACTGATCCATCGGGGTACAGAACAAGCCGACCTTGTTCAATGACTCTTCTGTATCAGTACGTAGATTATTGAAGTGTTTAAGTTCCTTTTTGGTAGGCACGCCAAAGTTGCCTTTGATTGGAACCTTCACTACGAAGTAACAATCAAACATGCGAGCTCGACAGTCGCTATCACCAAACCCTGATTGTGATGATTGCTGGAAGTGGTTAATCAGCCCCTTTGAAATCGAATTCAGTCTGTCGTTTGCCTCACCTGTTTGTCGACCTCCGTGGTACATAGAAAAGCTATTGGTGAAAGGGCTTAAATTATCATTCGCCCAAAACAAGACCTGAATAAACGTGTCTTCCGGCCAATCGGCCTTATAGATTTGTTCTAATAGCTCCTGTAACTCATCGTTAACGGCTGGCACCGTTTCAATCTTGTACATTAAGCCAATGTAACTGTCTTCGAGCTCGAAATATTTGTGCTTTCGGTTGTAGTCCAAGACAGGGAGAAGATCGCCAAATTTGGAATTTTCGAATTGCTTAAAAAATCGTGAAATCGCACCCATGATATATGCCCCCTTATTGACGCAGTTGATCGATTAGCGAGTTCGCATTACTTCTCGCATTCTCTCTTAACTCAGAGTCGCTGATAGCCGGTCTTGCATTGCGTGACTCGACGCCAATCTGACCATCATCATTCACATCGTAGTTTTGCTCTTGGCTTTCCTTTCTGACATGGAAGTTGACGTATTGAGAATCATTGGTCTTAGCGCTTCTATCGACGACCCAAGTTCGCTGTGTTGCTTCGATGAATCCATAACCAGGGATCTGTAAGGTTTCTTTGTCTGTATATGGACGCACCAATGTACGAACAATATCGGCAGGCTTTCGCATGGCTAGGGGTTCTGGAGCCGGAAGAAGTAAATGCTGATATGCCGCTTCGGGTGAAGCTAACGCTGGAGCTTGAGAAAAGTTTGCGTGTTGTTGGGTTTCATTCACTGATGCTGAGTCAGCCTCAATGTCCGTTCCGTATTTTTCTTTGTATTCTTTCCCTGTGATGGTTTCGCCATCTTCGTCTGTGACCATGACACGTTCGTCACCTGTCGCCTTCGCATAGTCTTCAGCATTGTTATAGACATTGGTTAGCTCATAAACTTCTCGGACGGACGCACACGCTACACCACTTTTCGCGCCTGGACACACGCCCTCTTCTTCGCCTACGACAGAACAACCGGCTAAAGTAAGCAGCGCAAATGAGATAAATATGGATTGTTTAATCATAGGTCGATTCCTTCTACGATAATGGACGTGAGTTGAGCCTTACTCGTTGGCAGCCCGATAATGGAAGATGTTTTGTTGTTGAAAAATGCAGGAAGCCCAACACGGCCCGGACTCATTATCTGTAGAGACGCGTAAGTTGAATTCACTTTGGTAATGGCTTCTTTACACTGGCTATTTGGTGGGCGGGGGTATTTAGCTTCAGACCAAGTGCCTTCATATAAGGCGTGCAGCGCTTTGTCCGGATCATCGGAACATTGGGCTAACAACGTATTTTCATACTCCTTATCATCGAAGACAGGCACGATTGCTATGCGGAATCTTTTATCAGGGTGCTGCTTCTCAAGGATCTCTACGAAGTCACCGCAATGCTTACAACCCGTTGGTGCAATAAAGAGGGTCCCACCAAAAACTTTGGCTAATGGGTTTAAGTTAAACCCCGCAAAATCTTCTTCTGGGTTGATTTTCATTTTCTTCAAGTCGACATGGGATGCCGCGTAAAGCTCTTGTGGGGAGTTTACGAATTTGGTGTGAACGGTTGAGAATAATGAACCGCCCTTGATAAGAAATTTTCCATCACCGGTGGCCAGTAACATTTCACCGGTATCCAGCTCCATCATAATTAGCTTGTCGGTTTCAATTTCATAACTTGAAACCACATTGATGTCGGCATTGAGGAAATCTTGCGTTGGGGGTTCAGCTGCGACTTGAAGGCTGGCAAGCAACCCTAAGCCCAACATACCTTGAATTTTGTTTGACCATTTCATAGCAACACTCCTAGTTAGTACCAAGAGTTTGCCAAACTTAGATCTGCATAATTTAAATTAGTGAGCCTTATTTCACGGCTTAATTGAATTTTATTGGTGACAGAGGTGAAGTGTTACATCAGAAAAGGTATTTAAATTAACGATAATCAGGGGATGAGGTTCACTTTCCCACAACTAACTATCGCAAGGTATAGTGTTGTTTAACTCCGCCTTTAGAGCTTGTATTAAAGCAAGAACAAATCGCTAATATTCATCGCACAAAATAACGTTAGATGGTATTTCAATGTCACAACCATCTTTATCTTCAATACTTATGCCGCCGAGGTGGAAATTGATTCCGAGGTAAAACCGCTCTAAACATGCTCGACCTCCTGCGTTAGTTCCTTGACCAGCAACTTCGACGTCCACATATCGATATTCGTTGTTAAATTCATCAAACACTTTTTGCCTAGATATCAAGCGACCCGTTTCATAGGCCATTATCTGACCTCGAATGCCATTTCTATACTTGGGCTTAACGTAGACCATTTCCAAAACGACTCTAATCGAATAGTACCCATCATCGTTATGTTCAAACTTACTTAAGCTGCAAAACCCGATCAATTCTTTTGGGTTTCTAGGGTCGACAAAGAAAATGAGCTCATAGAGATTCGGGTCAAGAAAACAACGTACATTAATCCCTTTCTCGCTTTCCGGTATCGACTCTCTTACACTATCAAGAGTGAATAGTTGGTTTTGAATTGGTATTGAAACCATCCAGTTATGTTCTACAATCTCAGTTTGATTAATTTGTGTATTGAAAATATCCCCGAAACTGTAAGTAGATCCGCACATTGTTTCAAATTGAATTTTCAATTGATGGAATAAATCAGAGTACTTCAATTTATCCATATGCTCTAAAGTAGAATCATCCAGATCAGAATAATTTTTGTATTTAATTAGCATAATGGTGCTCTCCGTAAATTGCTCATGCCTGACTGTCATTTATTGAGCGTGATGTCAGTTTCAGAAATTAATTCGTTTAGGTTTCTGATCCCTTTCCTGTCAGTCTTTCTAAGGTATCGGTTAGCAGACCAAGCGATAATTGTTGGTCGACCAAAATGCATTTCGACGTTCCTGACTGATTGTTGCCATTCTTTAAGTCCCCCATACCCCGTAATTGCAAGTCAGCCTCTGCCAAACTGAACCCATCAGAGTGATTGACCAACAAATCCAGTCGGTCTATGGATGGCGTTTTGAGTTGGGTAGTAGGCAGTAGGTCACAATGCCCGATACCTCCTTCCCGCGCTACGCGACCTCGGATCTGGTGCAGCGTAACCACACCAAGATTTTCAGGGTTCAGCACAACGACATAGTTCAGTTTTGGTATTGTGATCCCAACCTCAATCAATGTGGTCGCAATCAATATTTTCCCCTCACCCGACTTCATTGCATTTATGGCAGTCTCATTGTCTTGTTTAGACAACCCACCATGGGACAATTTAACGATGTCACCATACATCGCTTTCCAGTCATCAAAGAGTTGTTCAGCACTGGCTCTGTGTGAAACAGCTTGAGCTTTGGATTCACCTTTCATGGTGCTAATGATTAACACCTTGTCACCACGATTGATGCGTTCTTCAACTCGACAGATAACCTCATCGATTTGGGTATGCTCGTAACGGGTAGTGATCACTTCTCTAGGTGTGTGGTACTTGGTTAATTTGAAGTACGGCAGCATGCCAAAACTCATCATCGCTTGCGTTCTAGGAATGCACGTCGCACTCGACAACAACAGATGTGTCCGGCCATGAGTTATTAATGTGGATTCTTTTTGTTCAAGCCCCATTTTTTGCTCTTCGTCGATCCACAGTAGGTCGATAGGCATATTGTTGTGATGATGGAGCAAAGCCGTCGTACCAATCACGACACGGGTGTCTTCTGTCATCTCGTTGATGCATCGATAGCCTTTACCTACGAAGTTGTCATGCTCACTCTCAGACAATAAAAACTCGATGCCAATATCTGGCCAGCAGTTGTCGATCTCTTTATAGATTTGGGCTCCTAATATTAGGTTGGGAACCATAATGACGACACAACCACCAGCATCAACAACATGACGTGTCAGTATCGCGCCAATGACGGTCTTAAGGTATGCTAAATTACATTA